>DATJPH010000517.1:0-3235 GCA_035506475.1 Bacteroidota bacterium
AGAAAAGGAGATACTCGTCAAGGAAGTGCTCCACCGGGTGAAAAACAATCTCAATCTCGTCGCAAGCCTCCTGAACCTCCAGGCGGGCTACGTCGTGGCGCCGGAGGACGCTGTGCTCTTCCGCGAGGCGCGCGACAGGATTATCGCGCTCGCCCGCATCCACGAGAACCTCTACGGGTCGCGCAATCTCGCCCATGTCGACTTCCGGGCCTACGTTGCCGATATCATCAGGAACCTCTCGGAAGCGTACAGGAACGGCCGTGTCAGGACCCGGATGGAAATGGCGACGATCGACATCGGCGTTGACAGGGCCATACCGCTCGGCCTGATCATCAACGAGCTTGTCACAAACTCCCTGAAGTACGCGTTCCCGGAAGGCCGGGAAGGGGAGATCGTGGTCTGCTTCCGGAGCGGTGAGGAGTGCGGCGACCATCTCTCGGTCAGGGACAACGGCATCGGGCTCCCGGAAACACTGGACGTCGGCAAACCCCGGACGTTCGGTCTGAGCCTTGTGAACATGCTCGCCGATCAGATCGGCGGGAAACTCGAGGTGAAGCGAGGCTCCGGGACCGAGATACTCGTTCATTATCCCCGTTGAGATGGGCCGGATGCGCGCCGGAGTGTGCGGAGGATTCCGGACAGTTGCACACTTATAGCCACGCGGCAGCCGCTCCGCCAGCACCTCCAGGGACCCCCCCGATGGCAATCGCCCTGGAAGGGTTCAGTTCGCCTTCCGTGGTCCCCCCAATTTGCACCCGTTTGGCAGGGACTGTGACGCCGGGACAAGGTTCCGGAGAACCCCGGCGCCACGGATGACGGTGATCACACAGCGTACCGGTCTGGCACCTCGATTGAACATGGTATCCCCGTGATCAGCGTTCATATTCTCCACGGGGGCGTCAATGCGCGACAACCATTTTGAGATCTACAAGAACAGGGTCTTCAAGACCATCCTCGAAATAGACCGGAAAGCGAACCCTTCCTCGCTGGGCGATACACTCCTGCGGCACTATTTCAATGCAGGCTATACGGAGAAGAATGCAGCCACTGCAATGCTGGAGGTCGTGACAGTATAAGACCTCCCGGCGACCGCCGGCCCGCCTGAAGTCAATTCCGCGCGTCTGGTATGTTATTTGCAGGTCTCGGTGGCACACGGTTAGGGGGAGAGGTCCGTTTATGAAACAGGTGGAAACCGGAGAGTGTCCGCACGGCCAGGAGGAAAAGGGGGGTGTCCCCCCTTCTGAAGGGTCGTACAGGGACGTATTCGAGAACAACAGGGCGGTGATGCTCATCGTCGATCCCGGGGCCCGGGTCATCGTCGATGCCAATCCCACCGCCTGCAGGTTCTACGGGTATGAACGCTCCGAGATGCGGTCGATGCCGGTCACCCGCATCAATCCATCACCGCCGGAGAAGATCGACGCTGACATGCGCGAAGCCGCCCGCACGGCGCGGGAGTACTTCCTTGTCACCCACCGGCTCGCCTCCGGCGAGGACCGCGACGTGGAGATCTACAGCGGCCCGCTTACGATCAGCGGGCGGCCGCTGCTCCTTTCGATTATCCACGACGTCACCGAGCGCCACAGGGCCGAGGAGAAGGTCCGCGAGAGCGAAGAGCGGTACAGGACGCTCTTTGAAGATTCAGTCCTGGGAATCTACCGCACGACACCCTCGGGCGAAATCCTCATGGTCAACCCCGCCCTCTGCAGGATGCTCGGCTACGCGTCGCCCGGGGAACTGAAAAAGCGCAACCTGGAAAATGACGGGTTTCACCCCCGGTACATCCGGGGGGAGTTCAAATCAGAACTCGAGCAGGCCGGCGTCATGTCCGGCCGGGAAGCGGTGTGGAGCAAGGCCGACGGGACCAGCATCGTCATCCGGGAGAATGCGCGCGTCGTCCGTGACGCGGCGGGGAACGTCCGCTGGTACGAGGGGACGGTCGAGGACATTACCGAGAAGAAGATCGCCGAGGACACGCTGCGCCAGCGCGAGGAGCAGTTCCGGATGATCTCGGAGAACGTCTCGGACATGATCGCCCTCCTTGACTGCGAGGGGCGGAGGGTCTACAACAGCCCCTCCTATGCCAGGCTCCTGGGGGAGCCGGGGAAGCTCCGCGGGACGACGTCGTTCCAGGAGATCCATCCCGAGGACAGGGACCGCGTGATGCAGCTCTTCAGAGAAACGGTCAGGACCGGCGTGGGGCAGCGGACCGAGTACAGGTTCGTCGCGCACGACGGGGGGATCCGCTACATCGAATCGCAGGCAAGCACCATAAAAAACAACGACGGGAAGGTGATCAACGTTCTTGTCGTCTCCCGCGACATCACGGAAAAGAAGGCTCTCGACCAGCAGCTGCTCCGGTCGCAGCGGATGGAAAGTATCGGGACGCTGGCAAGCGGCATCGCCCACGATCTGAACAACGTGCTTTCCCCGATCATGATGTCGATCGAAATGATCCGCAGGAAGCTCCCTGCGCCGCGCGACCAGAAGCTCCTCGATACCGTGGAAACCTCCGTCCGGCGCGGGTCGGATATCGTCAGGCAGGTCCTCGCGTTCGGACGCGGCGTCCGTGGAGAGCGGATTGCGCTGCAGCCGCGGCACGTCGTGACGGAGGTGCTCAAGATCGCAGGGGAGACCTTCCCGAAATCGATCGAGCTCCACAGCAACCTGGCCGACGGGCTCTGGACGATCTCCGCCGACCCGACGCAGATGCACCAGGTGATCCTCAATATGTGCGTGAACGCGCGCGACGCGATGCCGGACGGGGGGAAGCTGACCGTTGCCGCGGAAAACGTGGTGCTCGACGGGAACTACGCGCGGATGAATATCGAGGCGAAGGTCGGCCCCCACGTGTGCATTTCCGTCGCCGACACGGGAACAGGGATTCCCGCGAGCATCCTTGAGCGGATCTTCGAGCCCTTCTTCACGACGAAGGAGGTCGGCAGGGGAACCGGCCTGGGGCTTTCGACGGGTCTTGCCATCGTCAAGAGCCACGGCGGATTTATCACCGTCTACAGCGAAATTCGGAAAGGGACCACGTTCCGGATGTACATCCCGGCGCTCGGCGGCGACGGCGCCGCCCCGGTGCCGGACCAGGCGGAGCTCGATCCGCCGTCGGGGAACGGCGAGCTCATCCTTGTCGTTGACGATGAGCCGGGGATTCGCGAGGTGACGAAGGAGACTCTCGAGGCGGCGCGTTACAGCGTCCTGACGGCGGCCGACGGGACGGAGGCGA
>DATJPH010000518.1:0-8304 GCA_035506475.1 Bacteroidota bacterium
CGCATGTATGCCCGCATGGGACTCTTCGAATGGGACGTCGACGTCGACCGGGGGAAGTTCGTCCTCTACCCGCGATTCGAAGCTCTCACGCCCGATGACAGCGCCGAGGCTGCGGGCTGGCAATCGAACCGGCTCAGGAGCTACCGCGGTTCGATGAAGCATTTTTTCTCCACGCTCGTGGCCGGGACATGGGAGAGTGCGGGTTTCTCAGTCGGTGCCGGCACGCTCGCGGACCTCCGTGCGGGATCTTCGATGCCGCTCTCCCCGGAGAACTTCTCGATCCATCCGCTCCCGGGCCAGCACCTCTGGACGCTGATGTTCAACCGCTGGCTCCGGGTGGACTACCAGGGTGAAGAGGAGCGACTAAAGAGCTATATTGCACTCGAAGCACCACCCGCAATCATCGACAGCGCGGGAGACCTCGTCAACCCCCTCTGCGTGGAGGTTATCGGGGACTGGACTGCATTCCGTGTTTCAGACATGCTCCCCCTGAACCAGTAAAGGAGACGCCCATGACCAATTCTACCATTGCATTGACCTTGTCGCTTCTCATTATGACCGGCTGCGCATCGATGAATCGACAGAGACTCGAGGACGTGACGCCGAACCGGGTCTACCACAGGCCCTTTGCGGCGGTCTTCGAAGACGTGAAGCTCTTCAGTCTCAAGGAAGGGTTCAGGCTTGACAGGTACGGCGAGGAAGCCGGCAGGGTCATCGGTCACAAGAACACCTCCTCATCCTCTGAAGGACGGGCGATGTCCAGCATCGGAGAATCGGCGATGATGATCGTGATGAACCTGAAGATGAGGAAGATGTCGCAGCAGGACACGGAGGTGATAGTGAATTTCTCGTTTGAAAACGGCCACGTCGTCGTTTCGCGGGAGGAGGAATCGATACTCCTCGACTGCTACGCAACGTTTTTCGATTTCATGCAGGACAAGGTCAGTGGCTGATCCCGGCCCACGCGAGGGCCCGGCGGTTGGACGGACCGCCGGGGCTCCCCTGCTCGCCGCGGCGATCCTCTGCACGCTTGCTTTCGCTCCGCGCGCGGCACCGGCGGAGACGCCCGGGAATTACGCCCGGCGTGCATCTGCCGGGCGGAGCATGATCATCGTCACGCGCGGAGGAACACGGCTTCGCATCACGCCGTATGGAAGCGATATCGTCCGGGTGCAGGCTGCCCGGCGTGGAGAGCCCTTTTTCCCCGACGATCGTTACGAGATGGTGGCCTCCCACGCCACGGACGGGAGGTTCCGTGCGGAAGACTCACCGAGCGCGTTGAGGCTTCTCCCGGAGGGTCCCGGCATGATCACCGTCCTTGTCGAAAAGAACCCGGTGCGCCTTGCTTTTTTTGAGAAGGGGGCAGAGGGAGCCGTGCTCAGGGAGCTCGACGGCGTCACCTGGAACGAAGGCTCCGTCGCTGAATCCTTCATTCCCGATCCAACGGAGCATTTCACCGGTCTCGGACACGGCTATTTCGGCCGCGCGGACGGAATCGACCTGAAGGGGAAGTTGATCCGGCGCAATTACGGCTCCTCGCACGGCGACCAGGCCCCTCTGATCGTCCCCATGTATCTCTCCAGCCGGGGGTACGGCGTCTTCCTCAACAGCACGTTCCCGAACACGTTCTCATTCGGCGCCGACGGCGTCTACGGGTTTTCCATCCAGGGAGAGGGGCAGATCGACTACTTCGTCATCGCCGGTCCCTCCTTCGCCTCGATACTTGACCGCTACACCCGGCTGACGGGAAGGCCGCGGTTCCCCCCGATTGCCGTCTTCGGACTCGGGCTCTCCGACAAAGGAAACGACGAAAAGTCTCCCGATCCTTCAGACGAAGCCTGGTGGAAACAGAAGATCGGACAGCACCGGGACGCCGGCTTCGCGCTCGATCACGTCATCAACGACAACCGCTGGCGGGCCGGGGGGGGGAAGCGGTGCGAATCCTGCTTTGCGTGGGACAGCACCCGGTACCCCGAACCCGCCGAGTACGAGCGCTGGATCCGCTCGCACGGGCTGTTCGTGACGATCGACTTCAACCGCTGCATTGCAGCCGGGAGCGAGGGGTGGAAGCCTTCATACAATATCCCGGTCACCGCCGGCATCGACCACGGGGAGAGTGCGCCCGATTTCACCAGGGCAGAAGTGCGCGCGTGGTTCTGGGATCTCCACTGGAGGAAGTCGCTCGACCCGGCGCTCGGTTACCCGGGGGACGGACTCTGGATCGATGAATTTGATGAACTGGGTCCCGCCCCGATGTCCATGGTTCTGGGGAACGGAAGAACATGGGCTGAGATGAAGAATTACTGGTTCTTCCTTATCGCGAAAGCGCTCGTCCAGGAGGGCTGGGACGGAAGGCTCGCCCCCGCCAGGCGGCCGTTCGTCTGGATACGGGGGATGACTGCGGGAGCCCAGCGCTACGCCACGCTCTGGAGCGGGGACATCCGCCCGACGTTCGATGATATGCAGGCGGAGGTGCGCGGCATGCAGCTTGCGGGCCTCTCCGGATTCCCGTACTGGGGGCACGACGCCGGCGGGTTCCACGACTGGGAAAAGGGGAAGGGGCCGGACGAGATGCTCTACAGGCGGTGGTCGATGGCGATGGGGAGCTTCAGCCCGTTCTGGAAACCGCACGGCATGGGCCAATCGCGATGGCCACTTGACCGTGCGCCGGCCGCTCAGGAGGACGCGCGCACGTACATAGGCCTCCGGTACCGTTTGATCCCGTATACCTACACATGCGCACACGACGCGGCGGCATCCGGCATCCCGATTGCACGGGCGATGGTGATCGCCCACCAGAACGAGCCTGCGGCATGGCGGAGCGATCTCGAGTACATGTGGGGCCCGGAGTTTCTCGTCGCACCCAACTGTTCGGCAGGGGAGAGCGTCAACGTCTGGCTCCCGGCGGGAGCCTGGTACGATTTCTGGAACGACAGCACGATCGCGGGGGGACAAACGCTGGCGTACGGCGCGCGGGGGGGGAGACTCCCGCTCTTCGTCAGGGCAGGATCTGTTGTGCCGATGGCGGAGCCGTCACTCTCCACCGCGTTCATGCACAGGGATACGCTCGACATCCACATCTACACGGGTGCCGCGGGGAGATTTCCCCTTTACGAAGATGACGGGGTAAGCGAACTGTACCGGACGGGTGCTTCGCAAACAACGATGATCTCATATGCAGACCGGGAATCGACGCTGACGGTCGCCCCTGGCCGGGGGACGTACGCCGGGGCGCCCGTGCGGCGGACGTACCGGGCCGTGTTTCACGGCCTCCGCGGGACGAGGCACGCCGTGGTCAACGGGACGACGCTCCCCGCGGCTGAAGTCTCGTGGGACGGAAGGCGGCTCACGGTCAATGCGGGGACATTTCCCGTCACACAGCGTCTGCGCCTGAGGCTCTCTGCGGACGGGCCAAAGCCCCTGCATGCAAGATAGCACGCTTCACTTCACGAATACGGGAGATCTGACGTGAAACGACTTGTTGCATCCCTTCTCTTCTCAATTTCGTGCGCGGCCGGGCAGACGCCGGGTGATCCCGGCCCCATCGGGACCCTGGCCGGGGACAGATGGGTTGACAGAACGCTCGATCTGACGATCGCTCACCGGGAGGGGGGTACGGTGAAATCCTGGTTCATACTTGCCCCGCCCCGGGCGATGTGCACGATCAGGGTCGACGGGACGGTGCGCTATGCGGGGAGATTCGGAAACCTGTTCATGTCGCGCGCGAGCGTCATGTCGAGCGCCACGGCCAACGACGGGTTCACGAGCAGGTACTTCTCCGTGACAAATACCGGGCTGGAAAACGGCGCCACCGCCGGCCACAACGCGTATTTTGACGTCCCCTTCACCGACTCGGTGAACGTCCGGATCACGGGTGATACGGCGTGGGCTGCGTTCTACAACATCTTCTATGAAATCGGGAAACGGCCTTCAGGACGGTACAGTGAATTCTACGCGTGCACGGGAGACAGCCTCCTTGCCGACACGAACGTCGACGATACGCTCCTTGTCCTGAAATCCGCCGGGCGCGGGGCATACTGGTCGATGTATTTCTGGATGCTCTCCGACAGCACGACTGGAAACAACCGTGCTTACGAGGAACGGGATTTCTACTGCGTCCCTGACGGGAGAACCGTCCACCTTTCAACAGGCACGGAGGATTACTGCGGGTACTACTATAACTGGGAGAGCGCCGGGAAGCTCACCTCGCGGACATCGGATTTCCACGGATCACCCACGTTCGGCAAGCGGGCCGATAACCGGTACCTCGATGCGTTCTACCGCATACACGAGACCGACCGGATCCCGTTCTCAAACGACTTCGTTCTGTACTGGGAATCCTGGGACGGATGGCCGCGCTATCCGCAATCACGATTCTGCCACATCGGCTATGCAATAATCTACTATCTTGAGCATCCGCTGAGGGCGCAGTGAGCGGACGATTTCCTCCTCCGATTGATATCCCGGCAGGGAATTCTTACCTTCTGGAAAGCTCCCTTCACAAGTGAGTCCCTCTCGAGATTCGATCGAACAACAGGCTGTTTCCGCGTACACGAGGCACTTCGGGGCCAATCCGCTCGCCGTCGCTTCAGCCCCGGGGCGTGTGAATCTCATCGGGGAACACACCGACTACAACGACGGCTACGTGCTCCCGGCGGCCATCGATCGGGCCACGGCGGTCGCCATCGGTCCCCGCGAGGACGACCGGCTCGTGATGAACCCCGGATCGGGGCAGGACTCCAGTTTTGCGCTCCGCCGGCTGTATCCTTCAGAACGGCGCGCATGGACGGACTACCTGACGGGCGTCGCCTCGCTCATACAGGAGCGGGGAACCCCGCTCCGGGGCGCGAACATTTTCGTCTACGGAAACGTCCCCAGGGGCGCCGGCCTGAGCTCCTCGGCGGCACTGGAGCTCGCGGCGGCATTCGCGATCATCGAGATGAACGGGCTGACGATCCCCCCCGTGGAAACCGCCCGGCTCTGCCAGAGGGCGGAACACGAATTCGCCGGGGTTCGTTGCGGCATCATGGACCAGTTCGTATCCTGCCTCGGCAGGCGGGACAACGCGCTGATCCTCGACTGCAGGTCGCTTGCGTTCGACCATGTGCCGATACCCGCGGGGGTGGACCTTATCGTCTGCGATACCGGCGTAAAACGGGCACTTGCCGCGTCGGAATACAACAGGAGACGCGACGAGTGCAACAGGGGCGCGGGGATACTCGCTTCGCGGATCCAGGGCGTCACCGCGCTTCGCGACGTATCGCGCGCCCTCCTCGAAGAATTCGAGGGGCTCCTCGACCCGGTCGCGCGCAGGCGATGCATGCATGTCGTGACGGAAAATGAGCGCGTGGTCCGGTCCGCCGCGGCGCTCCGCAACGGGGACCTGGAGGAGTTCGGAAAGCTTATGTACGACTCGCACATGAGCCTCCGCCGGGACTTCGAGGTGAGCTGCCCCGAGCTCGACCTTGTCGTGGACCTGTGTGCCGGATCCTCCGGCGTCTACGGTGCAAGGATGACGGGAGCGGGATTCGGGGGGTGCGCAATTTGCCTTGCGAAGAAGGAGTACACCGAGGGGGTGATCAGCAGGCTCAACGCCGGCTACCAGGCAAAGAGCGGGAGGAAGGCTTCCGTCTATGTCTGCGCGATCGACAGCGGGGCCAGGGTAGGACAACTGGAACAGTGACCGTCAACCTTCAGGAGAGACAATGCAACGGTTCATGATCTGTTTTGTGGTGTGCGTGCTCGCCCTCTCATGCGCGAAAAAGGAAGAACAGGGAGCCACGAAGACCATCGGCGTCGCCCTCCTCACCCGGGGACACATTTTTTACAAAGATCTCGAAGAAGGATTGAAGGAGGAGGCGGCACGCCAGCACTACGCACTTGTCGTTACGTCCGCAGAATTCGACCTCGGCAAACAGATCAGCCAGATCGAAGATTTCGTCGCACGCAGGGTCGACGCCATCATCGTCTGCCCTGTGGACTCGAAGGGGATCGGGCCGGGAATCCGGAAGGCAAACGACGCGAAGATCCCCGTCTTCACCGCCGACATCGCCGCCCAGGAAGGAAACGTGGTCTGCCATATTGCCTCCGACAACGTCGCGGGGGGACGCCTTGCGGGCGAGTACCTGGCGAAGGCGCTGAACGGGAAGGGGCGGATCGCCATCATCAACAACCCTGTCGCGACGTCCGTCCTTGACCGGGTGCAGGGATTCCGCGAGGCGATCGCGAAATACCCGGGGATCATCGTCGCCGCCGACGTGAGCGGGCAGGCCGTACGCGACAAGTCGCTCGAGGCGACCGCGGACGTCCTCCAGGGGAATCCGCAGCTCGACGGCATATTCGGGATCAATGACGCCACGGCCCTGGGGGCCCTTGACGCCGTCCAGCAGTTCAAGAGGACAAACATTATCATCGTGGGATATGACGCCACGCCGCCGGCGGCGGACGCCATCACCCGAGGCACCCCGCTCAAGGCCGACGTCATCCAGTACCCGGTCAAGATCGGCACGATGACGATCGACATGATACGCGATCACTTCGCCGGAAAGCAGGTCCCCGCCGTTGTCCCCGTGGAGGTCGGCATCGCCGACGCAGAGTATTTCCTCAAGAACCCTCAGAAATGACGATGGCACCCCTCCTTGCAATGCGGGGTATCACCATGCGGTACCCCGGCGTCCTGGCGCTTGACGGCGTCGATTTTACGCTGGAGGAGGGTGAGGTCAACTGCCTTGTCGGGGAAAACGGGGCCGGGAAATCAACCTTGATCAAGGTCCTCTCGGGCGCAATCCGGAGAGAGAGCGGGACGGTGTCCGTCGCCGGAGAAGAGTCCCGCCTGGGCACTCCTGCCGATGCGCAGCACCTGGGGATCGGCGTGATCTACCAGGACTTCAAGCTTGTCCCCGCGCTTTCCGTCGCCGAGAATATACTCCTGGGAAGCGAGCCCGTGAGGGGACGCACCCCGATCATCGACAGGCGGGCCATGGTGGCAAGAGCCTCGGCGGCGCTGGGGCAGCTCGGGGAAACGATCGACACGAGCCTGCCGGTCGGCCGGCTGAGCGTTGCGCAGCAGCAGATGGTCGAGATCGCCAAGGCCCTCTCACGGAACGTCAGAATACTCGCCATGGACGAGCCGACCGCGCCGCTGACGGAACGGGAAACCGAGAGCCTCTTCGGCGTGATCCGTGCGCTCAAGGCGCGGGGGGTCGGGATCATCTACATCTCCCACAGGCTCGAGGAAATCTTCGAGGTCGGTGACCGGGTGACGGTGCTGCGCGACGGAACCCTCGTGCACACCTGCCCGATAGCGGAGATCGACCGCCGCGGCCTGATCCGGAAGATGGTGGGACGCGAGCTCGAGAACGAGTACCCCCGCGAAGCGCTCGAGCGGGGGAACGAAATCCTCCGGGTCGAGCACCTGAGCTCGGCCCGCGTGACGGATGTGAATCTCACCCTCTACAGGGGGGAAATCCTCGGCCTGGCCGGGCTCGTGGGGGCGGGAAGGTCGGAGCTTGCGAGGCTCGTGTTCGGGGCGGACAGGAGAACGGCCGGGCGGATTCTCCTGGACGGGCGGGAGATCGCCCCGGAATCACCCCACCAGGCCATACGGGAGGGGATCGGCCTCCTGACCGAGGACCGGAACAGGTACGGCCTCGTCATGCAGATGTCGATCAGGGAGAATATCTCCCTGGCCAACCTCCGCGCGATGCTTACCGGACCGTTCATCGACAGGAAGAAAGAGGAGTCCGCCGCCAGGAGGCTCTCCGACGACCTGAGGATCAAGGCGCCGGGGACCGGCGTCAACGTCGAGACGCTGAGCGGAGGGAACCGGCAGAAGGTCGTCCTCGCCCGCTGGCTCAACACACGGGCAAGGGTCCTGATTTTCGACGAGCCGACGGCGGGGATCGACGTGGGGGTGAAGTACGAGATCTACACGCTTATCAACCGGCTTGCAAGGGAAGGGATCGGCGTGATCGTGATATCGTCCGACCTGCCGGAGCTGCTCGGCATCTGCCACCGCGTCGCGGTCATGTGCGAGGGACGGCTTACAGGGATCCTCGAGGGGGCCGAAGCGACGCAGGAATCCGTCATGACATTCGCGCACAGAAACCAGCGATGATTTCAGACCGCATCAGGGGGAAACTCTCGGGGGAATTCGGCATCGGCATCGCCTTCGTCCTGGAGTTCATCCTCTTCGCATTCCTCTCCCCGTACTTCTTCACGCCGGACAACCTCCTGAACGTCTCGCTCCAGGCTTCCATCACCGCGATCATCGCCGCCGGGATGACGTTCGTCATACTCACGGGG
>DATJPH010000519.1:0-2511 GCA_035506475.1 Bacteroidota bacterium
ACGTCGAGTCGGGCCGCATCGCGGAGCTGGCCAATTCGATCACGTTAACGTCATCGGTATTCCCCCCCAGGAGATTCAATCCCAGTATCCCCACGGCCCCGGGGGTGGTTCTGACGTAGTGCACAAGATCTGTCGCCGAGGCGAACGCGCGGGCCGCGGGATCAAACCCGCCGCCGCCGAGGACGCTCTTCCTGAACACCTCGTTGACGCTTGAATTGAGCCCGCTGACCGCGAGCTCAATCATCATGCCGCGCTTCCCGGGCCAGCGTGTGACGGCGCCGCTGAAGACCGTGTCAAGCTCCCCCACGCGGAGATGTGTCACCGGGACGCTCCTGTTGGCGATCACCGCCACCGCGGACCGGGCCACCAGGTATTCCTGGATCCCGACCTTCGCCGCCGCCAGCGCGTCACGCTCCTCTTTGTTGAGCTCCCGTGCGCAGATGATCGTCTTGATGCTGTCGGCAGCAAACTGGGCGATGATCTCCCGGGCTCCGCCGGCACGGACCGTCACCGAGGCCCCGGTGTAGAGGCTTGTGAATTCCTGGATTTCGTGGTTGATAACCGGGAGGACGGCCTCATCGCACCCGAGAACGAACGCTCCCTTGGTGATCGTCGTGGCACCGGGTTCCTTCCCCCCGCAGCCCACGATCACGAGCGCCGGAACGGCGAGTGCAGAGAGAACCGCAACGACAGGAAGAGAGAGGCGTTTCATGTGTCCTTTCGCTCGGGCCGCCGGAAGTAGGCGACCGTAAACCGGTACACGCCGTAGAGGCATATGGCCGCCCCCATCACGATCCGGAACTCCCCGGTAATCGCGACGTTGATGAGGACCCCCGTCATGACAAGAATCCCCGCCATTGCGACCGCCGCGGCGAGGACCATGACTGTGCACCGAACGATCCTATCGACCGTCATATCCGGAATGCCCGGAACAGGCGCGGGGAAGAGACGTGATTCTTCCCCGCACGAGATGCTTTTCCTGTCTGTTTACTTCTTATCCGCGAGCCTGAACTTGAACGGCACCGATACCCACACGGAGACCGGCCCGTTGTTCATGTACGCGGGCGTAAAGACGAACTGTTTCGCCGCTTCGATAGCCGGCTCATTGAAGATCTCGGCATCGCTTTTCAGGATGACGACCTGCTTTGCTTTCCCTTCCTTGTCGACCCAGATCTTCACCCAGACCTTCCCTTCGAGTCCCGCGCGCATCGCAAGCTCCGGGTATTTCGGCTCGACTTTCTTCACGACAACGGGCTCCTTTTCCACCGCGACGAAATCCGCGGGGGGAGCGTCGTCGTCGATCTTGATGTCCTGCTGCACCGCGACTTCACCGGCGCCCGTGGCATCGCCGATCGGCGCCACGGCCTGGCTCATCTCCGTCTGGGTGGCCAGCGTCTGCTCCGCGCTCACCTCCGCGTCGGGGACCGGCACGGGAGCGCCGACGGTCGGTTTCGCCGTCGGGGCGTTGGGCGCGATCGGGGGAGGCGTATTCGTGTTGGTCATCGACGGGGGGGGGCCGAGATCACTGTACTTCAGGAGCCTCACCGTCACCATCGGAGGCTCGTTGTCCTGGAGCATCTGGGTCACGTAGTACGACCCGATGATCCCCGCGTGAATGGCGACCGCGATGCCGAGCCCCCACCAGCGGTACTTGTTATAGACTGCCTTGAGTTCTACCGCACCGTAATTGATTCCGGCGCTCGGCCCACCAGCACCCGCAGCTACAGCTGTAGCCATGATATTCTTCCTCCGTTCGTTATCCCTGGACCTTCGCCATCAGTGTCTTGTCCTGGTCCGCCAGGGGAGCAAGACTGAACCGCTGCACCCCGGCCAGATTGAATTCATCCAACAGGTCCACCATCATCCTGTATTTCCCCTGCCGATCGATCTTGAGCACGATCGTCAACCCCGGGATTGCCGCCGCCTTCTCCGCAAGAAACGCCCGGAGGTCCCTGAATTCGATGACCTTCGGCGCATCAAGGGCGATGTTCCAGTAGATGACGCCCTTGTCGTTCACGCGGAGCGTCATCAGCTTGGTCTCCGCCATCTCCACCTTGACGTTCTTGTCGGGCGGAAGATTGATTTCCATCGTCTGCGGACGCGACATGGACGTCGTATACATGAAGAACGTCAGGAGCAGGAACGCGACGTCCACGAGGGGCGTCATGTCAATGCGAACACCCAACCTTCTCCCCTTCTTCTTTTTGCCTTTACCGTGCGATTTACTTTCAGCTACATCTCCGCCGGCCATAGGTTGTACCTCCTCAAACTAGATTTTGTTCCCGCGTCACCGGGCAAGCTCGGTGACAAGGTTGAAACGGGTTATCTGCGTATCCTGCAGGATATTCATGACATCTTCGGTAATGCCGTAATCCGCTTCCTTGTCCCCTTTGATCACGGTCCGGAGCTTCGGATTTGCGGTCCTGGCATTGACAAGGTACTTGGCGAGCTGTTCCTTGGGTACCTCGACGCTGGCCTTGTTCTCGTTCTCCTTGCCGAAGAGCCTCCGGC
>DATJPH010000520.1:0-6904 GCA_035506475.1 Bacteroidota bacterium
TCTCGGGGAGGATCGGTCCCGTCTCCCCGGGCGCCAACGCGCTTTTCTATCTTGCGACCGCACCCCGGTTCTATTCGGAGATCATACGGCGTCTCGCCTCCGCGCGGCTTCTCGAAGAGTCGAAGGGGGGTCCGTACAGGCGCATCATCGTCGAAAAGCCGTTCGGCCGCGACCTCCCCTCGGCCCGTGGGCTCAACGATGAACTCCACGGGCTCCTGCACGAGGACCAGATATTCCGGATCGATCACTACCTGGGGAAGGAAACTGTCCAGAACGTTCTGATGCTCCGGTTCGGCAACGCGATATTCGAGCCTCTCTGGAACAGGAACCACGTCGACCACGTCCAGATCTCCGTCGCGGAAACCGTGGGGGTGGAGCACCGCGCAGGGTACTACGAGACCGCCGGGGTCCTCAGGGACATGTTTCAGAATCACCTCCTCCAGCTCCTGACGCTCGTGGCGATGGAGCCCCCGGCCGTCGTGGACGCGGACTCTCTCCGGAACGAAAAGGTGAAAGTGCTCACCGCGCTCCGGGAAATCCCCCCGGAGTATTCCACCCGGTACACGGTCCGCGGCCAGTACAGCGGGTACAGGTCGGAAGAGGGGGTCGACCCCCGCTCGACCACGGAGACGTTCGCCGCGCTCCAGGTCTACGTCGACAACTGGCGCTGGCAGGGCGTCCCCTTCTACCTCCGTTCGGGAAAAAAGCTGAACGAGAAAAGCTCGGAGATCATCGTCCAGTTCCGCCGGCCTCCCACGCAGATATTCGACGTCCAGGCGGGAGTGACGGAACTCTTCACGAACCACCTGAGTATCTGCATACAGCCGGACGAGGGGATGCACCTCCGGTTCATCGCCAAGGTCCCCGACGAGGGGATGCATACGCGCCCGGTGGATATGGAGTTCCACTACAGGGATTCGTTCGGGCACAATGCGATCCCCGAGGCGTACGAGCGCCTCCTTCTCGACGCGCTCCAGGGGGACGCCTCCCTCTTCACGCGGGCCGATGAAATCGAGCTCGCCTGGCGGTTCATCGACGGCGTCAGGGGGGGCTGGGAAAGCGGTGACGGGCCGCCGCTGGAGTCGTACGGGGAGGGGACCTGGGGTCCCCGGGGAGGAGACGCGCTCCTGGCGCGCGAGGGGCGCTGGTGGAGACACGATTGCTCTCCGCATGCCGATCCTGCGCCCCCCGGGAGAAACACTTGACGCCCGTTCCTCCCCGGATCGATATCTATCCGCTCCCGGCCGATCTTGTCGGGGCGGCCGTGCGTGAGATCCTGGGGATAATCAGTCAATCGATCGCCGCGCGCGGCGCCTGCACGATCGCGCTTGCGGGGGGTGAGACGCCGCGCTCCCTCTACAGGAGCCTCTCCGCACTTGGTGAGGGTGAGGCGCCCGACTGGAGCCGCACGCACCTCTGCTTCGGGGACGAACGGATGGTACCGCCTGACGACCCGGAGAGCAACTACGGGATGGTCCGGGATGAGCTGATCTGCCGGATCCCGATTCCGGCCGGGAACGTCCACAGGATCAGGGGTGAGAGGCCGCCGGCCGTCGCACAGGAAGATTATGAACGGGAGATGGAGCGGACGCTCCCGCATTCCGGCGGGAACCTCGACATCATCCTCCTCGGGCTCGGCCCGGACGGGCACACGGCGTCGCTCTTCCCCGGGACGGATGTCGTTGCGGAGCGTGAGAAGCCGGTCCGCGCGGTGTACGTGCCGCGGCTCTCCGCCTGGCGCGTCACGCTGACGCTCCCCGTCATCAACGGCGCAAGGAACGTCATCTTTATCGTCTGTGGAGATTCCAAGAAAGAGATTGTACGGAATGTCCTCGAGTCTCCGGGCCCCCGGGCGGAGATCCCCGCCACACTCGTTGCACCCGCCGGGCATGGCGCGCACTGGCTGCTCGACGCCGCCGCGGGCGCGCTCCTGGCGGAAAGGAAGACTGGAAAATGATCGAACAGGACTATTTCATGCGGATGGTGAGCATGCTTGCCGCGATGCTCTCCAGGATCGTGCTCCTGAAGAATCAGAAAGATTTCCCCCGGGCGATTCTCGAGCTCCAGACGACCGCCAGGACGCTCCTGGGGATCGACGCCGTCCTGATCAACACGTGCTCCTCCGAACAGCTCGGCGTTCTTCTCGGTACCGACCCGTCGCTCGCCGTGCCGAAAGTGTACATCCTCGGCCTCCTCCTGAAGGAGGAGGCTGACATCCGCTCGATGACGGGAGAAGAGCAGGAGTCCGCATCCCTCCGCACAAAGGCGCTCGAGCTCCTTCTCGATGCCTGGCTCCGCGAAGGGAAGCCCGCCGCGCCCGGTCACGACGAGGCCGTCGAATCGCTCCTTGCGCTCCTTGCGGCGTACGCGCTTCCGAGCCCGCTCCTGGAAAAGGTCATGGCGTGGCACGAAGCGGAGGGACGGTTCGACAAGGCCGAGAACATTCTCTTCGACATCGTCGCGGCGGTGCCGGAATTTGCGGAGGAGGGGCTCAGGTTTTACAGGAGGCTCCTCGGGAAATCCGATCGCGATCTCGCCGCGGGGAACCTCCCGCGGGAGGAGATCCTTGAAGGGATCGCCGGGCTCAAGACCCGTTGACTTTGTGGAGGCGGTTTGCAATCTTCATTCACCGCATACGCATTCCTTCCATGCACACCCCCGGGATGAGCTTATGAAGCGACGCCACGGCTTTGTTTTCCTCCTCCTTCCGCTCTGCGCCGCGTGCGCGGGCGCCCAGACGTTCCCCACAGACGACCCGGTGATCAGGAAGATCTGGACCGAGGAAATGGACTCGACGCAGCTCCCGCTTCTGGCGCACCAGCTCTTCGACGTCGTCGGGCCCCGGCTGGTCGGCTCTCCGGGGATGATGAAGGCGCACAACTGGGTCGTGGAGAGCTACGGGAAGTGGGGGATCGGCGCAGAAAACCAGCAGTTCGGCACATGGCGCGGCTGGGAGCGGGGGACGACGCATATCGACCTCCTTGAGCCCCGGGTGCGGACGCTTGAAGGGACGATGCTCGCCTTCAGCCCCGCGACAAGGAAAGGGGGGGTCACCGCGCGCCTGATCGTCCTGGCGGACACGCCGGATTCAGCCGCCTTCATGAAGTGGCTCCCCTCCGTGCGGGGCAGATTCGTGCTCGTCTCCGCCCCCCAGCCGACGGGACGGCCCGATAAGAACTGGGAGGAGTTCGCAGTCAAGGCCTCCTTCGACAGCATGAAAGCCCTCCGGGAACGGCAGAGGGCCAACTGGGAGCACAGGCTGGGTCCCGTGCACATCAGGCCCGATTCCCTCCCGCTCGTGCTGGAGGACGCAGGCGCCGCGGGGGTGATCTCATCGAACTGGTCGACCGGATGGGGCACGTACCGTGTGTTCGACACGCGGGCGACAAAAATCCCGGCGGTCGTCCTGAGCCTCGAAGACTACAATCTTCTCTTCCGCCTTGTCCAGTACGGCGACGACCCGGAGGTCCGGATCGAGACACTCTCGAAGAGCTCCGGGCCTGTCCCCACATACAACACTGTGGCCAGGATGCCCGGGGGGGAAAGGGGGACGGAGTACGTCATGCTCTCGGCGCACCTCGACTCGTGGGACGGGTCCTCCGGGGCGACAGACAACGGGACCGGGACGATCGTCATGATGGAAGCGATGCGGATACTGAAGAAATGCTACCCGGCGCCGCGCCGGACGATACTCTCCGGGCACTGGGGGAGCGAGGAGCAGGGCCTTAACGGCTCACGGGCGTTCGTGGCCGACCACCCGGAGGTCGTCGCGCGCCTTGAAGCGCTCTTCAACCAGGACAACGGGACGGGACGTGTCCAGTCGATGAGCGGCGCCGGGCTCCTCAACGGGGCCGAACACCTGGGGCGATGGCTCTCGCGGATCCCCCATGAGGTCACGCAGGAGATCAAGGTCGATTTCCCCGGCATGCCCGCAGGCGGCGGAACCGACCACTCCTCCTTCGATGCGGCCGGGGCTCCCGGGTTCGGGCTCGGGTCGCTCCACTGGGATTATTTTTCGTACACCTGGCACACGAACAGGGACACGTACGACAAGCTCGTGTTCGACGATCTGAAAAACAACGTCGTCCTTGTCGCGTGCCTGGCGTATCTCGCCTCAGAAGATCCGGAATTCATCACGCGGGAGCGTCGTGCGATGCCCGCGGACAAAGTGACCGGCAAGCCGGGAGAGTGGCCGCCGGTGAAGGACGCCAAGCGGGCGGGGGGGATGAACGACGTGAAGGAGAGATGAACCAGGAGCTCGGAACAACGGCCGGGAATGCGATCTACCTCGACAGGAACGAAAACAACTACGGTCCTGCGCCGGCCTGCTACGACGTCCTTGCGGGGGCGGACCTCACGCGCCTGAGTTGGTATGACCGGTCGTTCACGCACGGGAGCAGGGGGATACTCTCCGAACGGCTCGCTCGCGAGTTCGCTCTCGGCGAGGACCGCATCGTCCTGGGCTACGGCGCGGAACACATACTCAAACAGACGGTCCAGTGTTACCTGGGGAAGGGGAGCACGCTGATGGTCCCCGCGCTCTCCTGGTGGTATTATAAGAAGATCGCATCGGAGGTCGGCGCGCGGAGCGTGGAATTCCCCATGAGATCAGGGGAGGACAGCTTCCTGTACGATCCCGGCGCGATGCGCGAGGTGTACGCAAGGGACCGTCCCGCGGTCGTCTTCATCAGCTCGCCCAACAACCCGACCGGGAACTCTCTCGACGCTCCGGCGCTCTCCTCCCTTGTGGGGGATTTCAGCGAGTCTGTCGTCGTTCTCGACGAGGCGTACGTCTTCGGGGGGGAGACTGCCCGGGCAACGGAGATTGTCGAAGCCCATCCCAATCTCCTTGTGGTCCGGACGATGTCGAAATACTACGCGCTGGCGGGGGTGCGGATCGGCTTTGCGCTCAGGGGGAGGGGGCTCGACAGGCTCGCGGCGTTCAGCAACAGGTACCTGGGGTACAACCGGCTCTCGGAGGAACTGGCGATCGCGGCGCTGGATTCGCCCGCCTACTATGCCGGGATCGCCGCGAAGATGACCGCCGACAAGGAGAGGTATTACCGGGCGCTGGGGAATCTCCCCGGGTTCCGCGTATTCCGCTCCGACGCCAATTTCATACTGGCGGAAATCGATCCGGCCCGGAAGGCCGCGCTGAAGACCCACCTCGAATCCCGCGGCCTCTTTATCAAGTTCATGGACGAACCGCTCCTGAACTCCCACGTCAGGATCACGATAGGAACGGTGGAGGAGAACTCCCGGCTCATCGCTGCCATCACGTCGTTCTTCGACTGAGCGGGCATGAAAGCCCTCATCCTGGCAGCAGGCGTCTCCTCAAGGCTCAGGCCGCTCACCGCAAGCGTGCCGAAGTGCCTCCTGGACATCGGCGGGGGGACGATCCTCGGGCTGACGATCGAAAACCTCATTGCGAACGGGATCGGCGACATCGTGATCGTCACCGGGTACAGGGGGGACCAGGTCCGTTCCTATGTCAGCGATTCGTTCCCCGCCCTCGACGTCCGGTTCGTGGCCAACGAGCGGTTCGACACGACAAACAACAGCTACTCCCTCTCCCTGGCAGAGCCTGCTGTCGCGGGCGAAGAGGTCGTCCTTCTCGACAGCGACATCGTCTTCGACAGCCGGATCATCGGGCTCCTTCTCCGCTCGGGCCGCGACTCCTGCCTCGCCATGAGCAGGCACGGCGTCCTGGGCGACGAGGAGATCAAGGTGGCGCTCTCCCCCGGCGGGGCGGTCGTGAGGATCGGCAAAGACGTCCCTCCCGGCGAAGCCGCGGGTGAGTCGATCGGGATCGAGAAGATGAGCCGGGAGTTCCTGTCAACGGTCTACCGGATGCTCAGAAGGCTGTTCCGTGACGGGAAGAACGTGAACCTGTTCTACGAGGAGGCGTTCCAGGAAGCAATCCGCGCCGGGTCGATGATGTACGCGGTGGATGTGGGGACGCTCGGGTGTATCGAAGTCGACACCGCCGCGGACCTTGAAGCCGCCCGCGCCGCCCGCGCGGCCGCATCCCGCATCCGGAGATCGTGAGGAGGAGCCTATGGCCGACTTTGCCTACCTTATCATCGGCGGGGGGATGACCGCTGACGCCGCGGTCAGGGGGATCAGGATGACGGATACCCGGGGGAGGATCGGCATCCTGTGCGAAGAGCCGGACCCCCCCTACAACCGCCCGCCGCTCTCGAAAGGGCTCTGGAAAGGGGAGCCTCTCGACGGCGTCTGGTGCAAGACCCCGGGGGAGAATCTCGACCTATTCCTTTCGACGAAGGCCGTCAGCATCGACCCGGAGAAGAAGCTTGTTGTCGACGCGGGAGGGGAGTCGTATTCCTACGACGCCCTGCTGATTGCCACGGGAGGGCGGCCGCGGAGGCTGGAGAGCGACGGCGGGGGAATCCTCTACTACAGGACGCTCGCCGATTACAGGAGCCTCCGGCGCCTGTGTGAGAGCGGGAACGCATTCACCGTCATCGGCGGGGGGTTCATCGGGGCCGAGGTCGCGGCCGCGCTCGCGCTCAACGGGAAGTCGGTCACGATGGTCATCCCCCGGGAGGCGATCGGAGGCCGCGCGTACCCTCTCCCCCTGGGAAAGTTCCTGAACGGCTATTACAGGGAGAAGGGGGTGGATGTCCTGGCCGGGGAGAGCGTGACCGCGGTCGAAAAAAGGGGGACACGGTTCATCGTCCGCACCACGGGGAGCAGGGAGATACACTCGGACGGCGTCGTCGCCGGGATCGGGATCGAGCCCAACATGGAGATCGCCGCGCGCGCAGGCCTGGCGACGGGGAACGGGATACGCGTCGATGAATTCCTCAGGACGTCGCACCCGGAGATATATGCCGCCGGGGACGTCGCAGGTTTCTTCAGCGTCCCCCTGGGTCACAACGTG
>DATJPH010000521.1:0-2822 GCA_035506475.1 Bacteroidota bacterium
GACCCTCCGCGCCCCGGGTGACACCTCCGGCAGGAAAGAAGCGGTGCAGATACTGAAGCGGGCGGCAGACGAAGGCTCCGTCCTCGCGGAAGTGGGGCTCGGGTACTGCTACGAGACGGGGACCGGGCTCCCGGTCAGGGATGCGGAAGCGGCGTTCTATTACCGCGCCGCTTCCGTCCGCGGGAGCCAGGATTCGTTCCGTGCGCTGCGGCGTATGCACGACGCCATCCGGCCGGACGACCCCCAGTTCCGGATCCCCGACTGAACCCCCCGCGCTCCCTCAGTAGAGGAACATCGGCTTGTTGAGTATGTGCGTGACCTTCGGCCGGTAGTTCTCGCTGTCGTACAGTTCCTCGACGTCGACGGTCTTCTTCCCCTGCGATATCGTCTCGATCGGGTTGACCGTGTACTTTCCCTCCCTGAGCGCGACCATCTTGCCGAATTCACCCTTCAGGACGAGGTCGGTCGCCAGGCTCGCGTAGCTTATCGCCACCATCCTGTCGAGCGCGTCCGGCTCTCCGCTCCGCATCAGGTATGCCACCTGCTGGTAGATGACGTGCGACCCGGTCAGTTTCTGTATCGCATCGCCGGTGATCGCGCCGATCCCCCCCAGCTTCTTGTGGCCGTAGGCGTCCGCCTGTCCGTACTCCACGATCTTTCCCCCCACGAGCTGCGCCCCCTCGGATATCGTCATGATCGCGTAGTTGCTCGGGTTGCTCTTCTTGTCCTCCATGAGGAACTTGGCGAGCCTCTCGGGATCGAAGTGGACCTCGGAGATGATCGCCCTGTCCACGCCGGCAAGATATGCCGAGATCAGCGACGTCTCGCCCGAATTTCTTCCGAAGAGCTCGACGATGGCGATCCGCTCATGCGAGCCGGTGGGGGTGCGGAGGTTCGTGATGAAATCGACGCTCCGGGTCACCGCCGTGGAAAACCCGATGCAGTAGTCCGTGCCGTACACGTCGTTGTCCATCGTCTTGGGGATGGCGACGACGGGGAACGATTCCTCGTGGAGCCTGACCGAGTAGCTGAGCGTGTCGTCGCCGCCGATCGTGATCAGGGCGTCGACGTTGAGCGCGCTCAGGACGCGGAGGATGTGGGGCGTGAAATCGAGCCGCCCGTCCACCTGCGGGTGCTTGGGGTCCTTCAGGAACGCGGGGACGTCGGCCGCCTTGATCTTTCCGGGATTCGTCCGGGAGGTGTGAAGAAACGTTCCCCCGGAGCGGTCAATCGTGCGGGTGTTCGTCTTCGTCAGGGGGATCACCCACTGCGAGGAATTTTCCCTGTCCGCCGTGTTGTAGTTCAGGAGACCTCCCCATCCCCGGCGGATGCCGAGGACTTCGTACCCGGCGTCGATCGCGCGGAAGACGACGGCCTTGATACACGGGTTGAGCCCGGGAACGTCGCCGCCCCCGGTGAGTATGCCGATGCGTTTCATGGTCTTATGCCTTCATTCGTTTGCCTTTTTCCTCGTACGTGAAGATCCATCCGCAGATCTTTCCCGGATCGATCTCGGCGAGGTTTTTCCAGTAGTCACGGTTGTGCATGATGCGCGAACTGGTCTCTTCCGCCGGCAGGTTCTCGACCATCCGGCTGATATCGGTCAGGCGCTTGAGCCAGACCGTCATGTTCTTTTCCCGCAGGTCCACCCATCCGTCGTGGGCCCACTGGTCGACCGCCTTCGGGGTGACACGGAGCGTGGCGTCCCCCCGGTGCGGCGGGATCTTGATCGTCGCCCCCCTGAGCATCGACTTGCCGTCCGGCAGCAGGACCGGGATGCCGATAGAGATGATGTTGGCGCGGAGCTTGTCGTCGATCTCGATGAGGTCCGCGAGCCGCCGGCTCATGGTTTTCGCGTCCGACCTCGTAACGCTCCTGATATCGCCGAAGCAGAGCTTGAGAAGGTACGACTCGTACAGGAGCTTGGAGAGGCGGGGAGGGCCGAGCATCTCGAAGGCGACACTGTCCACGCCGTGCTCCTTCTCGAGCTGCTGCAGGCTGTCCATTGCGCTGTTGAACATGAACCCCGCGCGGTATGTCGGCGCCAGCGTTGCGTTGTCGAGCGCGTTGATGATGTCGTGACCGGTATTCCCGGCCCTGATCTCGAATATCGCGCTCTCGGCGATCTCTTCAGGCGTCACGAATTCCATCTGCCCGGGCGTCGATATCGCCTCGAATTCCCCCCGGGAAAACAGCCCGTTCTCGCCGGTGTCGATGTAGACGGACCTGAGCGTCCGGTCGGTCGGCGTCGCGGCATCCGGCATGACCAGCCGGAGCGTCCTGTCGAGCCGGACCGCCCGTGAAGGGGGACAGTCCACCAGCGCAATCGGCTTCCCCCGTCGCGTGACTTCGCCGTAGGCGATCTTTTTCCAGGCGATGGCGGCAGTCGGTTTGATCTCCTTGGTGATGGGGGCATCCGGCGTACGCCCCATAAGGAAGAGGAGGAGCGTGTGGGCGCCGGCGACCGCGGACTTCGACAGGAGGACGCGCGAAGGGCGTTCCTCGCTGTGCGTGTAGGGGATGTTCAGTCCCATGCCGCCGGTGCCGCTCGTCCCGATCTTCACGTAGATTGTCGTCCCCGCCTCCTGCATGGAGCGGTACATGATCTGGACGTGCCTGATCAGCTGCGGGACGTAGAGCGTGCAGAGGAGCCGCTCGACCCCTTCGAAGAGGGCTGCGGGGGGGGCCTTCCGGGATCCGCGGGCATGTTTCACCTCCCGGATCAGCTGCCGCGACACCTGGAAGATGTCCTGGTAGGCGATCCCCGTGGCGGAATTGACGCAGTCGACGACCACGTCGGGGCGGTACTGCTGCATCAGGCG
>DATJPH010000522.1:0-6536 GCA_035506475.1 Bacteroidota bacterium
CGCGTACCTCCACCTTGTTGCGGGCGCCAGGGCGGAGGCCGCGCCATGAGGACGATGAGAGTCCTGGCGGAGCTGATGAAGGCGGACGTCCGCGAGCGGACGCGCCGCTACAGCTTTCTCGTGACGATTGCCGCGACGCTCTACCTTGTGTACCTTGTCAGGGACGGAACGATCGCCGTGCACCTGGGGAACTGCCAGCCCGTCCCGAATGCCGCCTGGACGGGGATGGCGATGGCGCTCTGCGCGATCACATTCGTCGGCCTTGTCGGTTTCTACATCGTTAAGAACGCGATCGAACGGGACAGGGAGACGGGGGTCGGGCAGATACTCGCAGGGACTCCCGTCGGCACGCCGGTCTATATGGCCGGGAAGCTCCTGAGCAATTTTGTGGTGCTTGCGATCGTCATGGCGATACTCGCCGTGGCCGCGCTCCTCCTGCAGGCGTTCCGCGGAGGCGACTTCGACCTCACCGCAGTGGTGATGCCGTTTGTCGTCCTTGCACTTCCCGCGATGTTTTTTGTGGCGGGACTTGCCGTCTTTTTCGAAAGCGTCAAACTCCTTCGCGGGGGGTTCGGCAACATACTCTACTTCTTCGTCTTCAGCGCGCTGATCGTCCTCCCCATGGAGGCGGACCTCTCGACACTGGACGTGTTCGGACTCAAGCTTGCAATTGGAAGCATACAGGCCGACGTCCGGGCCGAGGTGCCGGACTACGACGGAGGATTCTCGATCGGCACGGGGGGAAAGGAGCACATGGACGCGAGAACGATCGTCTGGAAGGGGTTCCCGTGGACCGTTGGAAATATCGCCCGGAGAATGTATCCCGTGGCGTTCGGCCTCTTCCTCGTGATACTCGCCGCGGGGCTCTTCGACCGGTTCTCTTCGAGCGCATCGAGGAAACGGCTCGGACGGCTAAGGAAATTCGTGGACAGGTTGGCCGCCTCGCGCCTGCAGAAAATCCCCGGGTTGTTCGTCCTCCCGTTTGACCTGCTCTTCAGCCGGTTCGTCTCCGGGAGGATACTCGTGGCCGAGGTCCGCCTCATGGTCCAGGGGCTCGCGTGGTGGTATTACGCCGTCGCGCTCGGACTCTGGATCGCTTCGGTTGCCTCGGACCCGGCGACCGCGCGCGGTGAAATCTACCCGTTCCTGATGATCTGGCCCGTACTCCTCTGGTCGGGAATGGGAACAAGGGAGAGACGGTTCAGGACCGGAAGCATACTCTTTTCGGCTCCCCGGCCGCTCGCGCGCCAGATTCCCGCAACATGGGGTGCGGGATTCGCCGTCGCGCTCCTTTTTGCATCGGGGATACTCCTGAGGCTTGCACTGGCCGGAGAGTATTCAGGAATGCTCTCCGTGGCGGCCGGGGCGTTCTTCATCCCCTCGCTGGCGATTGCTCTCGGCGTCTGGAGCGGCACAAGCAAGACGTTCGAGGCGTTTTACGTCGCCTTCTGGTACATCGGCCCGCTTCATCACACGATCTCGATTGATTTCCTTTCGACGACCGATGCCGCCTCCGCGGCCGGCACGCCGGTTCTTTTCGCGGTCCTGGGGTGTGGGCTCCTCCTTGCCGCGCTCGGCGGGAGGTGGCGGCAGATCAGCGCCGCCTGAAGGGAAAAACGGCGAATCAGAATGTCCTGTCCGCGCGGGAGAGCGATCCCCCTGCCGCGAGCCAGTACGGGAGCGTGCCGAGCGTCCTGTAGAAGCATTCCCTGTGTCCCACCTCTCCCGTGATGAGCCCGGCAAAAAAATCGTTCACCAGAGGCCGGCGCACCATATTGTAGTACCCGAATTTCTGAAAGGAGAAGAAGAGCCTCGCATTGATCTCCGAGTACCGGAGGTCGCCGGCCAGCTCCTTTCTCAGGAGATCCGTGTACAACTTTCCCCCCGGCCGGTCAAACGCCCCGGCCATCGCCCTGCCGGCAAGGACCGCGCTCTTCAATCCGTAGTAGATCCCCTCACCGTAGAATGACTCGGCGAACCCGGCCGCGTCACCAACAAGCCAGACGTTCCCTTCCTCGTACCGCTGTTTGATGTTCTTCAAAGGGATCGCATGACCCTTGAATTCGATGGATGCATATCTCCCGAGAGAGGGGTACATGGCGATAAACTCCCGGAGATCGCCGTTGATGTCCCTTGAGCCGAACAGCGAGTAGACGCCGACATTGAGATGATCGGCTTTCGGGAATATCCATCCGTAGCCGCGGGGCATCCCCCCGAAATCAAACAGAACCCGGTTTTCATACGATTCGATCACGGATGGGGGAACGTAGATCCAGGCTTCGACCGCCGGAGCGTACCTGACCACGCTTTTGCCGAAAAAGGCCGATCGCACCCTGCTGAAGACGCCGTCGGCGCCGATCAGGTATCTTGTCCGGAACGTCCCCCCCGATGTCGTGACCTCAAGCGTGTCGCCGTCGCGCCGCGCGGATTCGAACGAACAGGACGGCCGGAATTCCGCGCCGGCAGATCGCGCCTGTTCGATAATCAGGAAGTCGAACCGCGAGCGGAGGACCGCGACGCCGCTCATTGACCCCAGGTCCTTCACGACCGTATCACGGTTCATATACGAAAGCCAGGCGCCCTGGAGCCGCCGTTCGACGACGGAGGAGATATCGAATTCCAGGAGGTCCACCGTCTTCCGAGATATCCCGCCTCCGCACGTCTTCTCGCGGGGAAAGGCCGCCCTGTCGCACAGGAGGACGCGCCGTCCCTGTTTCGCGATCAGATATGCCGTGTAGGCTCCGGAAGGACCCGCGCCTATGACGACGACGTCATACATACAGGGGACCTGGCTCTCTCACGGGCGGGACCTCTCCTCACCACGATCGCGTTCGGCATGATGTCCATGACAGAGAACGTCACGGACACCGTGGAGCGGGACTCTCATTCAGTGAATTCTGCGTTCATCCTGACGAAGCAGGGGAGTAGCCTGTCGACAGAGGATTGATAGTTATGGTAGCATTCCGCCTGCTGATTGTCAACCACCCCTTCATTTGGAACATCGCATCGGAGGTTCTTCCCTGTGTTGCGGTGAAGATATCCAGGACCGGAACGATGATACTGCAGACCGTGAGCCCTCAAGGTGCGATCCTCGCAAGCGCCACTCATGCAGTCGGCAGCACTGGAAATCGAATCACAACGCAGGTCCCTTTCGAGGGTTCGCTGCGGAGAGTTATATTCCCGTTCATTGCTTCGATCATCATCTTTGCAAGTGCCAGACCGAGCCCAATCCCTTCGTACTTGCGCGCCGGTCCCTCACTCACTTGACGAAATGGTTGAAAGACAGCCTGCTGCAGCTCATGCGGAATCCCTATCCCCGTATCGACAATAGAGATTTCTGAAAACCTGTTTCTCCCATCCTCAATTTCCCTGACCGCGATCCTGACACTTCCGGATGGAGTGAATTTGAGCGCGTTATCCAACACATGATTCAAAGCCTGCTGGAACATCTTGACATCTACGAGGACCTCGGGACATCCGTCTCCGGGATCGGCTTCCAATTCCAGGCCTTTCTTGCGGGCAGAGGGGACAAAATGTCGGGCCACAGTTTGCACGACATGCGACAGATTGGTTCTCTTCATGTCGGGTCGAAACTCGGCTGACCCAAGATGGGAGTGCTGGATGATCCGGTCGATTGTCTGTGAAAGACGACGGGACGACTCATGGATCATCTCGACGTACATCGAGTGTTCTGCATTGATTATTACATCCTTGAGGAGTGCGGAGAGGCCGATTATGCCGTTCAATGGAGTCCGGAGTTCGTGTTGCAGATTGGCTACCGCATGCACCTTGAACCGTATTATCTCTCCCAGTTGCCGGGTAGCCTCCACGAGGCGGTTTTCAATTTCCTTCTTGGAAGCCACATCAATCAGTACACCGAGGAAGCCGTCAGGAACGCCCAGCGAGTCAACAAGTGGAGCGACTTTCGAAATCACCCACCTGGTGCCGCCCTCATGCCCATCGAGACGATATTCCAGAGTATATCCGGATCCCTCCGCGCGGGCCTGCATGAGTTCGTCTGTCACTCTGTCCCGGTCCTCAGGATGCACTGACCTGAGCCATCCCATACCCTGTGCATCCTCCTCAGACAATCCGGTGATCTCGCACCATCGTTTATTGACAAGGACCACATCGCCTGCAGCGTTCTTGATGAACATACCGACCGGGGCAAATCCTGCAAGTTCTCTGAACCACGTTTCTCTGCTGCGATAGGACATCTGTCCCCCTCGCTTTCTGTTTTGTCAACCTTCTCAATATCATGTTCCTGGACACCGAATGAGGTTCGCCACACGAGCTGCTCTCCGGGTTCACCATCAGGCAACGAGTTTCACTTCTTCGCTTTCCTCTCCCGACAGCAAACGCTCCAGATCGAGAAGAATAAGGAGACGGTCATGAAGCCTGCCGACGGCTCTGATATACCCCGCGCGGATTCCGGCGACGATGGGAGGGGGAGCCTCTGTGATGCTCCTGGGAATCCTCAATACCTCTTTCACGCCGTCGACCACAAACCCGACGATCTTTCCCTCCAGCTCGACGACAATGATCCTTGTGTTCTTGTCGTTCTCCTTTCTTTCCATCCCGAACCGCCGTCGCAAAGGGATGACAGGAATCACTTTCCCCCGGAGGTTGATGACACCGTCAACAAATTCCGGCGCGCCGGGCACCCCCGTCACCTCCAGCATCCGGTTGATCTCCTGTACCTTCAGTATGTCGACACCGAATTCCTCATCTCCGATCTTGAAGCTCACCAGCTGCAGGAGCTCCTCCCCCGCCGTGGCTTGTGAGCTTCCCTTGATATCCACTGTCTGTGTCATGTTGTACGACCTCGTGATTTGTGCAGTTCTATTCATGCGGAACGATCGCGCCGTTCTCGCGGACCGCCAGGCGGGAATGCGGCTCCTTCCCACTTACGGCCTTCCTGAAACCGGGTCGTTCACAGGCTCCAGGAGACCCACCCGGAGAAGAAGAAGACCCGCCTTCTTGAACCTTGAATTTACCGATGATCTGCTGCAGGTTTTCGGTAAGCCTGTTCAGATCCTCTGCGGCACGCGCGATCTGTTGTGTCCCCTGAGCGGTCTCCCCGGTCACTGAACTGATCGCTTCCACGTTCTTGCTGATCTGCTCGCTCGCGCTCGACTGCTGCTCGCTGGCCGCCGCGATCTGGGAAACCATGTCGGTCAGGTTCTGTATCAACAGCACGATGTCCTTCAGGGAAGACCCGGCACGGTCGGCAAGCTTGATGCCGTTGTCTACTTCCTTTGTCCCCTCTTCCATGGACGTCACGGCCCCGGAGGTATCTCCCTGGATCGTCTTGATCATCCCCGCGATTTCTTTCGTCGCTTTGGTCGTCCTTTCCGCCAGTTTCCGCACTTCATCGGCAACCACGGCAAAGCCCCTCCCCTGTTCACCGGCCCGTGCCGCCTCGATTGCCGCGTTCAGTGCGAGAAGATTTGTCTGGTCGGCAATATCGTCGATCACCCCGATGATCTCGCCGATCTGATCGCTCGACTTGCCGAGAGCCCTGACCGTTTCCGCGGACCTGTTGACTACATCGGCGATCCGCTTCATCCCCGCAACCGTCTCCTCCACAACGATCCCTCCCTGCTCCGCGGCGTCCTTCGCTCGCTTTGCCGTTTCCGCTGTGTTCCCGGCGTTCTTCGAGTTCTCGACGATCGTCTTCGTCATCTCTTCGACTGCCGAGGCCACCTCTCCTGCCTGCGATGTCTGCTCCTGGGAACCCGCCGCCATCTCCTCCGTGCTCGAGGATATCTGTGTACTCGCGCTCGCCACTGCAGAGGACGCTTCCCCCACCTGTCCAATCGTCTCACGCAGGTTCCCCACCATCTGCCTGAATGCTGCTGCCAATTGGCCTATCTCGTCCCTCGAGTTCACATTCACTTCCACCGTCAGGTCACCCGCTGCCACTGACTGCGCCTTTTCTGCAAGATGCCTGACCGGTCTGCTGATCACCTGAGCAATAAATAACCCGAGGCCTATTATTGCCAGTATTGCCATGCCCAGCACGACGAGCATTGACCGTTGCGCACTTTCCGCCAACCCGACATTCTCTCCGGAAGTCCCTTTCGCCGCCTCGACATTCAGTTGAACAAGCCTATCGATTGCCGCCTGCTGCGCCTTCGCTGCGGCTATGGCGGCGTCGCTCCGCAGGAGCGTCACGCATTCCGCGTGTTTGTTCGCCGTCGCGAGTTCGACGATCTGATTCTGGAACGGCAGGAAGGCCTCGTGTGCCCTCACGAATTCCTTAAACGCTTCCCTGATCTCCTGGGAGATTATCGACTTCTCGAACTCCGCGTTCGATAGTTCAAGCTTCTTTTCGAACTCCGTGAGGGCTCCACGGTACTTTTCCTGCTCCGCGGGATTGCGCGCGAGAATGGCGTCGCGATAGCTCACGCGAATCTGCTGAAAGTCTGTCGCGATGTCTGTCATAGTCGCAATCGGCAGGGTCATGTTTTCATACAGCCTGGTGTCCGCAGCGCTCACGTTCCTCAGGCTGCTGATCCCGACATATCCGACCA
>DATJPH010000523.1:0-3357 GCA_035506475.1 Bacteroidota bacterium
CCATACCGGCGATGCCGATCGCCGCCAGGAGCCCGCCGATCGTCGTCGGGATCAGGCAGACAAGCAAGGCCACGAGCACCGTGACCGTGACAGGAGCACCGTGCCCGGCCACCTGGACGCTGAAAAGCGAGAACGGAAGAAGCGTCACGCAGACGACGAGGAATATGATCGTAAACGCCGCAAGGAGGATGTTCAGCGCGATTTCGTTCGGCGTCTTCTGCCGCTTCGCACCTTCGATCAACTTGATCATCCGGTCGAGGAACCCTCCTCCGGGCTCCGCGGTAAGCCGTATAACGAGCCAGTCGGAAAGTACGCGCGTACCCCCCGTCACCGCGCTCCGGTCACCGCCAGACTCGCGGATGACCGGGGCGCTCTCCCCGGTTATCGCGCTTTCATCCACCGAGGCGATCCCTTCGATCACCTCGCCGTCGGCGGCGATGACATCCCCCGACTCCACGAGAAACGCGTCCCCTTTCCTCAAGGCCGTCGAAGGGACCGATTCGAATTTTCCCCCGTGCCGCGGTTCCTGGAGCCGCTTGGCCTGCGTCTCGCGGCGCGCCCTGCGGAGCCCCTCGGCCTGCGCCTTCCCCCGCCCCTCGGCAAGCGCCTCGGAGAAGTTGGCGAAGAGCACCGTGAACCAGAGCCAGAGAGAGACAAAACCGATGTACCAGGCCGGGGCCTCCCCCTGGCCTGCGAGTGCCTGCAGCCAGAGTGCTGTCGTGAGAACGCTCCCGACTTCGACGACGAACATCACCGGGTTCCTCATCATCCAGCGGGGATTCAACTTGACGAGTGCATCCATGAGGGCCCTGCGGTACATCTCACCGGTCAGCCCCAGCGGTTTTCTCAGTGCATTGGTCTCAGCAGTCATTCCTCACCCCTTTAGTGTATCATCGTGAAATACTCGACCACCGGTCCGAGAGCCAGGGCCGGTAGAAAATTGAGAGCCCCGACGATCAGGACGACCGCGATCAGCCAGAATATGAAAAGCGGCGTGTGCGTCGGAAGAGTCCCCTCGCCCGGCGGAACCAGCTTTTTCCGCCCCAGGGATCCGGCAAGCGCGAGCGTGGGGACGGCCAGCCAGTACCGGCCGATGAGCATCGCGATCCCGCCCGTGATATTATAGAACGGCGTGTTGGCGGACACCCCCCCGAACGCGCTCCCGTTGTTGTTCCCCTGCGAGGTGAAGATGTAGAGTATCTCGCTGAATCCGTGAGCTCCCGGATTGGCGATCGCGGCCCTCCCGTCCGATGTAACCACGGCGATAGCCGTGAACACGAGCACGGCGATCGGCATGATCAATATGAGGAGTGATGCCATCTTCATGTCAAACGATTCCACCTTGTGTCCCAGGTACTCGGGTGTCCTCCCGACAAGCAACCCTGCGACAAACACCGCGACAATGACGAACACCAGCATGCCGTAGAGACCTGAGCCGACTCCCCCGAAGACCACTTCACCGAGGTGCATCGCGATAAGCGGGATCATCCCGCCGAGCGGCGTGAACGAGTCGTGCATCGAATTCACCGATCCGTTGGAGGCAGAAGTCGTCGTTGTCGCCCAGAGTGCGGAGTTGGCGACGCCGAACCTGACTTCCTTCCCTTCCATGTTCCCCGCGGACTGGTCGATGCCGTGACCGTTCAACATCGGGCTCGGCGCGCTCTCCGCCCAGTAGCAGACGCCGATCATCGCCACGAGTATGATCGTCATCGCCGCAAGGAGCGCCCACCCCTGGCGCGTGTCCTTGACCATGACCCCGTACGTATAACAGAGCCCGGCCGATATCAGGAGGATTGCGAGCACTTCGAGAAAGTTCGAGAGCGGCGTCGGGTTCTCGAACGGATGTGCCGAGTTCACGTTGAAGAACCCGCCCCCGTTGGTCCCGAGCTGCTTGATCGCGATCTGCGAGGCCGCGGGGCCCATGGCGATCACCTGCTCCTTGAGCGGGGCGCCGCTTGTATCGCGCGGCGGATCGACGAAGTGCGACCGCTCGTACGGCGACAGGGTCTGCGGCACTCCCTGCGACACCAGGACGACGGCGAAAACTATCGAGAGCGGGAGAAGTATGTACAGGGTGCTCCGGGTGAGATCGACCCAGAAATTGCCGAGCGTCTTCATGCTGTGGCGGGCAAACCCGCGTATGATGAGCGCAAGGAGCGCCATCCCGGTCGCCGCGGAGACGAAGTTCTGCACCGTGAGCGCCACCATCTGCGTGAAGTAACTCATCGTGGTCTCTCCGCCGTATCCCTGCCAGTTCGTGTTCGTGGCGAAACTCACGGCGGTATTGAACGAAGAGTCGGCGCTGACCGGCGCCATCCCTTCCGGATTGAGGGGGAGCAGATGCTGGAACCTCTGAATGAGATAGACCACAAGGAACCCGATCGCATTGAAGATCAGCATTGCGATCGCATTCTCTTTCCAGTCCATCTCCCGATCCGCCTCAACGCGCGCGAGCCGGTAGATGAGTCTCTCGAGGGGTCCGAAAACAGGATCCAGGAACGTCTTCTCGCGCTGGAAGACGCGCGCCATGAACGATCCAAGAGGTTTCGCCAGGAGGAGCAGGACCACCAGGTACAGTGTGATCTGCAGGACACCGTTGATTGTCATTCGAATTTCTCCGGTTTCAGAAGTGCGACAAACAGGTATATCAGCAGGCCGAGGGCGATGACGCCCGAAAGGAGATAGATCCAGTTCATGAGTTGCCTCCGGGTTTACGCTCCTCGGGGATTTCGCATATCTTCATCAGGCCCCATGTTGCGCAGGAAAAAAGCACGAGTATGCCCATGCATAGGATGTCCATGATCAATTCCCTCCCTGTTTGGCGTAGGTATCGTCAAGTGCGAGGTTCAGCTGGAGCACATTCACGCGCGGCTCGCCGAGTATGCCGAACGTCCTGCCGCGGGTCGATCCCTCAACGAACCCGCGGATCGCCTCCTCAGGCACGCCCCGGGACCGCGCAACCCTCGGTACCTGATACATCGCCGCAGCGACGCTGATGTCAGGATCGAGGCCGCTCGAGGAGGACGTCACGAGGTCCACCGGCACGGGCGACACGTCGGTGGAATCCGCCTTCCTGAGATCGTTGAGTCTCCCCTGCACTTCGTCGAGGAGGGCCGGGTTCGTGGGTCCGAGGTTTGACCCCGTCGACGCGCCCGCGTTGTACGGATAGGGTGAGGTCGGAGAGAGACGGCTCCAGAAGTATTTCGGGTCGCTGAAGGGCTGGCCGATCAGCTCCGAGCCAACCGTCTTCCCTCCCCGCGTCACGAGGCTCCCATTCGCCCTGGCGGGAAAAGCCACCTGGGCGATGCCTGTAACAAGGAAGGGATAGATCACCCCGGTGATGACGGTGAAAAGCAG
>DATJPH010000524.1:0-4845 GCA_035506475.1 Bacteroidota bacterium
GGACTTGTCGATCGATTGGAAGAGGAATCTCGCAGGATATCTCTTGAGCTGGGGAAAACATACTTATCCAGGGAGTGCCAGCAATGAAGATCCTCATCGCCGAAGACGACGACCCGTCAAGACTGGTCCTTGTCGAACGGCTGAAAAAACTGGGGCACGAGGTGGTGGCGACCGAAAACGGGAAGAAGGCATGGGAGGCGTTTCTTGCCTCCCCCCCGCAGGTCCTCATCACGGACTGGATGATGCCCGTGATGGACGGCCTTGAGCTGACGCGCAAGGTGCGCGAGGACCTCAGGCCGGGGTACACGTACGTGATCATCCTGACCGCGCTTGATGCGAAGGTGGGATATTTCGAGGGGATGAGCGCGGGAGCGGACGACTTCGTCACGAAACCGTGCGACATCGTGGACCTGAACATGCGCCTCCGGGTGGCGGAGCGGATACTCTCGCTCCAGAACGAAGTGGAGCAGCTCCAGGGGCTCCTTTCGATCTGCCCCCGGTGCAAGCGGATCCGGGACGACAAGGGAGAGTGGCACTCCGTGGAGTCGTTTTTGACGGAGCGGACGGACGCGCATCTCTCGCACGGGATCTGCCCCGAGTGCTACACGACGATCGTGAAGCCCGAGATGGAAGAGATGAAGAAAGTCAAATTCACGGAGTAGCAGGAGTGCACGGGACAGGTTGGGAGGAAGGACGCATGGAGCCTGAGACGGCTGTGAAGCCCATCGCGATTACAATTGCCGCGGACGGTCTGCACGCAAGCGTGACATTCGACGAGTGTGTTCCTCCCCCGTCGGTCGCGGACCTCCGTTCGGCGCTCGCGCTTGCCGGCGTCAGGAGCGGCGTCCGCGACGATGTCCTTGAGCGCATCGCTTCCGGCGCGCCCTCCGGTGCCCCCGGTCCCATCGTGGTTGCGGCGGGGACCCCCCCGGTGCGCGGTGAGAACGGACGCGTCGAGTGGCTCTTTTCACCCGGTCCGGGGATCAAGGCGATGTACCGGAACGCGCTGCGCGGCCAGCGGCTCGCGATCGTCCATCCCCCGGTCCCGGGCGTTCCGGGCCTTGCGGTGACGGGGAGTCCGATTGCGCCGCTGCCGGGGAAGCCCGCGCATCTGCACTGCGGACCGAATACCGCCCCCGATCCCGCCGAACCCTCGGCGATCGTTGCGGGAGCCGACGGAAACATCGTCCCGGGAGAGGGTTCCATCGAAGTCCAGCCTCTCCTGACGGTCTCGGGGCAGCTCGATTTCGGTACGGGAAACGTGGATTTCACAGGCTCGCTCGTCCTCAACGGGGACATCCGCGGGGATGTCACGATCCGCGTGAAAGGCTCTCTGACGGTGCACGGGAGCGTCGAGGATGCCGACATACAGGCGGGGGGGGACGTCGTCGTCGACAAAGGATTTGTGGGGCGGGGGAAGGGGCGGATCGCGGCGGGGGGAAATGTCAGGGTCCTCCACCTCCTCAACCAGACGATCGTCGCGGGGAAGGATGTCCTGATCGGCCGCGAATCGGTGAACGGGACCGTGACGGCGGCCGGGAATATCACCGCGCCCAACGCGGTGATCGCGGGCGGGTTCCTCCAGGCGGAGGGGGACATCGTCGTCAATACGATCGGGTCCACCGACGGGCTCACGGCGAAGGTCCGGGCGGGGAAGAGGGGGAGGATCCTCGAGCGGATCCCAGTTCTCGAGCGGGAGATCAAGCAGGCGGAGACGCAGGTCGGCGAACTCAAGGATGCGATCTACCGCCTCGTGCGGCTCCAGATCGACAGGGGGAGCCTCGACCCGGAGAAGCAGGAGATGCTCGGGAAACTCCAGACCGCGCAGAAGCTCCTTCCGGACCGGATTGCCGGGCTGAAGGCGGAGCTTCAGGCGCTCAAAGAGAGCCTCAAGAAGAACCAGGAGGTGACGGTGACCGTGCACGAGACGGTCTTCGAGCACACGATGGTGGACATCAACGGATCGAAAAAGATTCTCGACGCCGCGCTGCAGGGGGTGGTGTTCCGGGACCGGAACGGCGCGATCGAGGCGAGCTCGTGTTGAACGCGGCTCGACAATGCTACGGGGTTAGTCAATGACCGATGAGACTCGAAGGAACATCAGCGTCCTGATCGCGGACGACGATTCGGATGCGCGCAGGCATGCGGCCGAAGACCTGGCGGGCGAGCGGGGGCTGGCGCCGATCGCCGCGCTGGCCGCGGCCCTCCAGGATGCAAACAAGGGGGTGCGCGACACGGCATGCCGGTCGCTCCTTGTCACCGGCGGCGCCGATGCGGCTCGCGCCGTGGTGGAGTATGTCTGCAGCCCGAACATCGTGACGCGCAACCTGGCCACGGACCTCCTGATGAAGATCGGCCTGCCGGGGGTTCCGGCGCTCCTCCCGTACCTGAAGGACGTGGACCACGACGTGCGCAAAGCCGTCGTCGATGTCTTCGGCCTGATCGAGGGGAACGTGCAGGTGGGCCCGGTTCTCGAGCTTCTCTCTGACCCTGATCCCAACGTCGTCGTCTCCGCGGTCGAGGCGCTCGGGAACATGAAGAGCCCGCTGGGGGTCGCGGGGCTCGAGGAGACGTTCGAACGGTGCGACTACGCGCGCCCGGCCGTGGCCGAGGCGCTGGGGAAAACCGGCGACCCCCGCTCACGCGATTTTGTGATGGCGAAGCTCCGGCACTCGCTGGCGCGTGTCAGTGAAGATCCTCTTACGCTCCTCGGCCTTGTCGAAGCGGCCGGGGCGGTGGGGGGAAACGATGCGCTCGATCTTCTTGCCCGCGGCTATGGGGGCATCCCCCCGGGTATCCGGGCAGCGGCGCTCCACGCGATTGCGCGGATCGCATCCAGGACCGGGACCCCCCTTCCTCCGCTCCCGGGGATCGAGAGCGTGCTTGCGGGGATGCTCAACATGGAGGATCTCCAGGTCCGCACAAGCGCGGCCACATGGCTCAGGCAGCGGGCCGGCGCCGAATCCGTGGCGGCGATGGTCCAGGCCTACGGCGCTTCTCCCGAAGTCGACGCCCTCCTGGCGGGCGCCCTCATGGACCGGAGGGAATCGCTTCCGGCGCTGGCGGCCGCCCTTGAGGGGGGCCCGGGCCCAAGCGCGCGCGGAAAGGCGGCCCTTCTCTCGCAGCTCATCCTTGCACGGATCAGGGCGGTCATGCGCACGGGGGAGGCCCCCTCCGAGGAGGGGCTGATCGCATCGGCCTTCGACGCCGTCGCGCGGGCGTGGGAAAATGCAGACCAGGACACGCGCTCCTCGCTGATCGACGCCATGTTCCGCCTGGACGGCGACAGGGCAGTCCAGTTCCTCGATGCGATCCTCGAGCAGCCCGACCCCTGGCTCCGGATGCACGTTATCGAAGTGATTGCCGCGATCGCGGACAGCCGGGCGCCGGTGTACCTGACCCGGTTCCTGAACGACGAAGACGAAATGGTGCGCGAGCTTGCCGAGAACGTGCTGAGGGCGAAGGGATTTGTGTCCGATGAAGCCTGAGATCCAACAGAACCCCTCCGCCGGGATCCAGCCTCCGCTTGTCATCCCCGGGATCTCGAACGGGCCCAAAATGACCGACGCGGTCTTCGCCGAGATACGCGACTTCATCTACGGCCTGACGGGGATCTATTTCCAGGACTCGAAGAAGTACCTCCTCGAGGGGAGGCTCGGCAAGAGGCTCCAGATACTGGGGATCAAGGACTTCGCCGCCTACCTCCAGATGATCCGGTACGGCACCGGGCGGGCCGAGGAGATGAAGTCGTTTTACGACGCGATCACGATCAACGAAACGTTCTTTTTCCGGAACGAGCCTCAGTTCGAGGCCTTCGAAAAGACGCTCGTCCCCGAGATCGTCGCAGCCCGGAAGACGAACGGGCGGTCCAAGGTCCGCGTCTGGAGCGCCGCCTCTTCGAGCGGCGAAGAAGCCTACACGCTCTCCATGATTTACACGGAGAAGCTGAAGCCGAAGTATCCGGCCCTGGATTTTGAGGTGATCGGGACGGACATCAGCCCGTCGGTCCTTGAGACCGCGCGGAAGGGGATCTACAGGGAATATTCCGTCCGGAACATGCCGAAGGCCTACATGGGCAAGTACATCGAGAGCGGCGAAGGGCGGTATACGGTCCGCGAGGATGTGCGCCGCCTGGCGCGGTTCGAGCATATGAACCTGTTCGACCAGCGGGCGATGCGTCAGATGATGGGGTTCGACATCATCTTCTGCGCGAACGTGCTCATCTATTTCGACACGAAATCCAAGATCCAGGTCGTGTCGAATCTGTACGACAGCCTGAACAAGGGAGGGTATCTCTTCATCGGCTACGCGGAGTCGCTGCACGGGATCTCCTCCGCGTTCACGCTGGTGAATTTTCCAAAGACCGTGGCTTACAGGAAGGAGTGACGCTCCATGGGGAAGGTGATCCTCGTCGTCGATGATTCCGCGACAGTGCGGAAATTCGTTTCCGCGTCCCTGACGATGCAGGGGTTCAACGTGATCGCGGCGTGCGACGGGATGGACGCGCTGGAGAAGCTCCCGTCCATGACGTTCGATCTCGTGATCACGGACCTGAACATGCCGAACATGGACGGGTTCGAGCTGATCCGTTCCCTGCGCGAGAACCCCCAGTACAGGGATCTGCCGGTCATCATCCTCTCGTCCCTGGGAGACACGGCGAGCATCGAAACAGGGAAGGGGCTGGGCGTCACCTCCTATCTGATGAAGCCGTTCAGCCTGGAGAAGATCCAGTACGAAGTGGCAAAGTACATAAGCTGGGCGGATTGAGACCGCCATTGTGTCATTGCGGGCGAAGCGAAGCAATCTGCAAGGTACGTCAAAAGGGAAAGGTGCGGAGATATGGCA
>DATJPH010000525.1:0-2054 GCA_035506475.1 Bacteroidota bacterium
GGGCGTCGAGTACGCCCGGGCGTCGCTCAGAAGCAGCGAAACGCTTGACGCCGTGCGCGTGCAGAAAAGCGCGTTCCTGAGCACGGAGCATCTGCTGGCGCTCCCGTGGGCATCCCCGTTCGAGCTCATCGTCTATCCTTCGCTCCGCTACGACACGTATTCCGACGTCACGGGCGACCTGAGCCCCATGCTCGGCGTCAACATCGGACTCCTGAAGAGCCCGGGCCTCAGGCTGCGCGCGAGCATCGGGAGGAACTTCAGGGCCCCCGTGCTGAACGAGCTCTACTGGATAGAGGGGGGGAACCCCCTGCTGAAACCCGAACGTGCGGTCTCCTTCGACGCCGGCGCCCGGTTCGAGACCGAGTGCGCGGGAATGCTCCGCATCGATGCTTCGTATTTCTCGATCGACAGCAGGGACAGGATCGTCTGGGTCCCCGCCTCGGGAACGTTCTGGTCCCCGAAAAACATCGCCTCGGTGACATCGCGCGGCGCCGAGGTGGAAGGAGTCTGGACGACACTGGAGGGGGCGCTCCGCCTTACGGTCAACGCCACCTGGACGAACGTCAGGAAATCGAGCGCCGACTTCCCGGGTGATCCGACGCAGGGGAAGCGGCTCATCTACGAGCCCGCGGAGACGTTCAACGCCATGGCGGAAGGGAAGGCAGGCCCGCTCACGCTCCTGCTGCGCCACACGTGGGTCAGCTACCGGTACACAACGGAGATCAACGACCGGTTCCTTCCCGGGTATTCCCTCGAATCTGCCGGAGCGACCTATCTCCTCCAGGCCCTGCCGTTCCACGCGTCGCTCAAGGCGGAGGTGAACAATCTCTTCAACACCTCCTACCAGGTGGTGGCGCTCTACCCGATGCCCCTCCGCGAAGTGCGCATGACGCTGGAGGCCGGCATATGAAAACCAGGACCGCTGCGTACGCGTTTGCTGCCGCCTCGCTCCTGGCCGGCTGCGTCAAAGACCCGGTATCCGCACTGCGTGAAGTCCCTATACCCTCCGCGCGCGGGGTCTATGTTATCAACCAGGGAAATTTCGGACGGGCAAACTCCTCCCTCTCGTACTACGACCTGGAGTCGTTCCACGTCTACAACGACGTCTTCACGGCCGTCAACGGCAAGAACCTGGGCGACGTCGCACAGGGGATGACGATCCGCGGAGGCTCCGGGTACATCGTCGTCAACAATTCGCAGAAGATCGAGATCATCGACCTGGCGACAAACCTGAACACCGGGACGATCCCCACGGGGAGCGGTTCGAGCCCCGTCACGATGGCGTTCGTCAACGATTCACTCGCGCTTGTGACGGACCAGTACGCCAACGACCTCATCGTTGTCAACGTCGTGTCCCGGACCGTCGTCGGCACGGTCCCCGTGGGTGCGAACCCGCAGGGGATTGCGATCGCCGCTGGAAAAGCGTACGTTGCCAACTCGGGTTTCGGGGCGAACAATACGGTCTCAGTCATATCGCTCGGGAGCCTCGCTGTGACCCGGACCATCACCGTCAGCGACTATCCGAACGACGTCGAGGTGACCCCGTCAGGCGCGGTCTACGTCGTCTGTGCAGGCGCCTGGGATTACGCCGACCCGTCGAAAGACACGCCTGCCCGCATATTCGTCATCGACCCCCTTACCGATCGCGTCGCCGACTCGATATTCATCGGTGAACATGCCATGGAAATCGCCGTCGGGGCCGACGGGATCGGCTACTGCCTGTCGACAACCCGGGTGCTCCGCGTGGATACTCGCGCCAACACGGTGACCGGCGTATTCCGGGACGGGTCGTACTTTGCCGTCGGCGTCGAGTCCTCGTCGGGGGACGTGTACCTCGCGGACGCGAAGAACTATGTCCAGCCCGGAACTGTGTCCGTGACGGCACCCAACGGACAGCTCAGGGTACAGTTTGACGTGGGCATCATCCCGGGAGCATTCGCGTTCAAGCGGTAGAGATTGTGACCGTTTTTCATTACATTTCCCAGGTCAAAGTCCATTTTTCTCTCCCCGGGAACCTCACGTGCCCACGGTCCGCGTTCGATTTGCACCAAGCC
>DATJPH010000526.1:0-4619 GCA_035506475.1 Bacteroidota bacterium
GACCCAGGGGAGCGCCGAGGAGAGGACCGCGCCGAGCCCGATGAGGAGGCTCTGCATCGCAAACCCGGTCTTCCGCTGATCGGGGGGGAGAATGTCCCCCACGAACGCGCGAAAGGGCTCCATCGTGATGTTGATGCTCGCGTCGAGCATCCAGAGGAGTCCCGCGGCCATCCAGACTGTGGGGGAATTCGGCATGGCGATAAGCGCGAGCGTCGAAAGGAGCGCCCCCACGAGGAAGTAGGGGCGCCTCCGGCCCAGCCTGGTCCAGGTCCTGTCGCTCGCATACCCGACGATCGGCTGAACAAGAAGTCCCGTCAGGGGGGCGGCGATCCAGAGCCAGGCGATGTCCTCCTCCCTTGCCCCCAGGTACTGGTAGATTGCGCTCATGTTGGCCATCTGGAGGCCCCACCCGAACTGGATCCCGAAGAACCCGAAGTTCATGTTCCAGATCTGCAGAGAGGAGAGACGCGGCTTGTTCACGTTCGACCTTTCGCTGAGTTTATCAATAGGTCATCCCTTGACGCTGCCGAGCGTGAGGCCGGAGACGAGCCACCTGCTCAGCGAGAGGAAGAGGATAACCACCGGCACGGTCACGATCACCGACGCCGCCCCGTAGAGCCCCCACTCCGAGCCCATATTGGCCTCGAACGATTTGAGCCCAAGGGGGAGCGTCCACATGTCGGTGTCCTGCAGGATCTGCGCCGCCACCACGTACTCGGTCCATGAAGCCATGAATGAGAATAAGGCGGTGATCACGAGCGCCGGCGCCGCCAGCGGGAGGATGATCCTGTAGAACGCCTGGAACCGGTTGCAGCCGTCGATCCTCCCCGCCTCTTCGAGCGTCGGGGGGATCGTGTCGTAGTACCCCTTCATCTGCCAGATGCAGAAGGGGAGCGCCGTGGCGCTGTACATGATCACGATCCCCGCGTACGTATTGATGAGGTGGAGCATGACGAGCATGATGTACATCGGCAGGAGAAGCATCGTGGCGGGAAACATCTGCGTCACAAGGAGGCTCAGCAGTCCTGCCTTCTTCCCCGTGAACGAAAAGCGGGAAAAGGCGTACCCGCACGTCGAGGCCAGCGCGACCCCCGTGCATGTCACGACAAGGGCGACAAGCGTGCTGTTCCCCATCCAGAGGAGGAACGGCCGCTCGGTAAAAAGCGCCGCGTAGTTGCGGAGCGAAGCGTTCGCCGGTATGATCTCCAGGCTTGTCGACAGGAGCCTGTCGGCCGGGCGGAGCGAGATCGAGACGATCTGTAGCACGGGGAAGAGCGCGATAAGCGAGAAGACGCCGAGAACGCCGTAGCTCAACGTGAGGCGGAGGACCGTCCCCTTCTTCCGCAACCCCGTCCCGTTACGCATAGACATTCTCCGCTGCCTTCGACGTCCGCATGAACGTCAGGCTGAATGCCAGGAGGATGAAGAAGATGACGACCGACAGCGCCGCGCCGTACCCGTACCTGTAGAAATTAAACGCCGCCTTGTAGACGAACGACACGAGAAGGTGCGTCTGGTCGGAGGGTTCGCCGGCGTTGCTCACAAGCCAGACGATATTCAGGTTGTTGAACGTCCATATCGTCCCGAGCGTGATCGCCGGGATCATCACGGGGCGGATCAGCGGCACCGTGATGTGCCTGAGCTTGTGGTACCAGGAGGCGCCGTCCATGTCCGCGGCCTCGTACAGCTCGTGGGGGATGCTCTGGAGCGCCCCGAGCGCGATCACCATCATGAACGGGAACCCGAGCCAGACGTTTGTGATGATCACGGCGCAGAAGGCCTCAAACGGCTGTTTGAGCCACTGGACGCCCGGCAGGCCGAACCACTGCGTCAGGAGAAGGTTGATCGCGCCGTACTCGTAGTTGAACATCCCCCGCCAGGTGAGCGCCACGATGAGCTGGGGGACCGCCCAGGGGAGGACAAGGACGGCCCGGAAGAACGCCTTCCCCCTGATCTCCTTCTGATTCAGGACGAGCGCGAGGGAGACGCCGATCACGACGTGGAAGACGATGTTGACGACCGTCCAGATCACCGTCCTGACGAACACCGTGTAGAAATCGGGCTGCGACGGCTCCGTGAAGACCTTGACGTACTGGCCGAACCCGATCATCTTCCAGTCCCGTATGTGCCTCAGGCTCATGTTGGAGAGGGAGATGACGATGTTGTAGAAGAACGGGTAGACGACGACGCCGAACAGGACGATGAACGCCGGCACGACAAGTGCCGCCACGAAGAGCTTCTGCGCAAGGGGCTTCCTGCTCATCTGTTCACTCGTTCATCTCGGTGATCCGCTGCAGGGCGAGCGCCTGCATGTCGCGCGCCGCCTGTTCGGCCGACTTCGTCCCGGCCAGGACCGCCTGGTAGCTGGGGCGCATCGCGTCCCATATCGCCCTCACCTCCGGTGCCACCGGCATCGGGCGCCCGTGGTCGATCTGTATCTGGAAATTCCTCAGTATCTCGTCGTTCTGCACGAAGTCGCTCTGCTTTACATTCAGGTGGGTCGGCATCGTGTAGAGCTCACGCGTGGATTCCATCTGGTTCTCTTCCGACATCAGGAAACGGATCAGCTCGACGACAAGCTTCTTCTTCTCCCCCGTCACGTTGGCGTTGATCGAGAACCCCTTCGGCGAGACCATCGTGCCGCACCAGAGCCCGGTGGAGGTAATCTTCGGCAGGGGCGCCACGCCGATATCGAGCCCGGCGTTCCGGTACCCCGCCCACGACCAGTCGCCGTTGATGATCATCGCCGCGTTCCCGTCCTTGAAGAGGAGGTCCGCTATTTCATAATCCGACTCGTTCGGGATGATCCTGTACACGTCGCGAAGGTCCCTGATGAAATTCAGCGCGCGGACCGTTGCCCGCGTGTCAAGCGTCGGGCGCCCCTTGTCGTCCATGATCCACCCGCCGAACCCCGTGAGGAAGGGGATGAAGAAGAAGGGCTCCGTGTAGTTCCAGGCCAGCCCGTACCTGGCGGCTTTTCCCGGCGCACCGGGGCCGGTGAGGCGCTTTGCCAGCGCGATAAGCTCCAGGTCGGTCGCGGGGGGGACGGGAACGAGCCTCCTGTTGTAGACAAGCGTGAGATGGTTGCCGAGCTTGTCCGCCACCTGGTAGAGATGACCATGGTACCACGTCATGGCACGCGGGTCGTACGCGGCGCAATATGCGCTGTCGAATATCCCCTCCAGCGGGAGGATGATGTTCATCGTCTCGAACGGACCCACCTGGTCCGAAGGCCCGTAGACGATCTCGGGCCCCTGCCCGGCAAGTGCCGCGATAATGAACCCTGAGCGGAGCTCTTCGGTCTCCTTGAAGAGCTGTTCCACCCTGACCCCGGGGTGGATCGCCATGAAGCGCTTGATCTGCTTTTCGAGAACGAGGCGGACGTCAATCCGGTCCTGGTGCCATATCGTAATCCGGATCTCATCGCCTCCGCGTCGGGCGCACCCGGAGAGGAGCAGTGCGGTGAACAGGGGGAGGAGCGCCCGCCGGATGTTCCGGCCGCGCGTCACTTCACCCCTTCCGGCCCCGGCCGGGAGGCGACCCCCGGTCTCTCTTCACGGACCAGGAGCCAGCCGAGCGCGGAGAGGGCGAGCGTACACCCGCTGATCACGAATATGACCGACTTGTCAGGGGCGTCGAGTATGATTTTTCCGAGTATCAGACTGACGAAGAGCTGCGGGAGGACGACAGAGAGGTTGAATATCCCCATGAAGAACCCGGTCCGCGTTTTGTCCACCTTCTCCGTCATGATGGCGAAGGGGAGCGAGACGATCGACGCCCAGCCCACGCCGAGGACCGCCATGAGGAGGTAGAGCGCGGCGGGAGACGAAGCGAACAGGACGACGCCGAAGTATCCCGCCGCCATGATCCCCACGGCGGCCATGTGGACCCGTACGCGGCCGAACCGGACGGCAAGAGGCTCCAGTACAGGGGCCGGCAGCAGAAACCCGACCGTATTGAGGACGGCGAACGAGATCGATATCACCTGGCCGGAGAACCGCGCGGCATCGGCGGAAGAACCGCCCGGATCCATCTTCTGCTGTATGAACGCGATGATGTACACGAACATCGTCTGGACGCCGATCCATGAAAACGCGTGAGCGGCGTAAAGGCGGAAGAGCTGTCCCCACTCGGTCCGCCGGCGCGGCGCTTCGGCGGGCGCCCCGTTCCCTCCGGCGGGCGCGGCGGCCAGTTCCCGGGGCTCCGTCACAAAAAGTATCGGGAGGACGGAGAAGAGAAACACGATGCCGACCCCCGCGTAGATGAGGACGTAGTTCCCCAGGACGGCCCCCACGACGTATGCAAGGACGCCGAAAAATCCCGAGATCGTCTGCATCCACGTGTATCCCTTCGTCCGGGGTTCCCCCTCGGGCGTGACGTCGGCGATGACCGACCGTGTCGGATTGAAGCTGACATTGATCGCCAGGTCGAGCGTCAGTGCGATGACTGTGGCCACGACGAGGAGGCTCCCGACGCCGAACATCCCGGCGATGGCCCGGATATTCGGGAGTGCGAAGAGCATCATCGCCGCGAGCGCCCCCCCGATGATGATGAACGGGCGCCGCCGCCCTCCCCAGAACCAGACCCTGTCGCTGATCAGCCCGATGATCACCTGGCCG
>DATJPH010000527.1:0-2544 GCA_035506475.1 Bacteroidota bacterium
AAATACGGCGTATTGGCGACCCGCCTCAGGTTCGTCCCTTCGACGTCCGTCAGGACGGGCTCCCCGTCGATGAGCACCAGGACCGCAGGATGCTCCATGACAATGATCTTCGGGGGAGCGACATCGATATCACGGGCATTCTCTTTCTCCTTCTGCGCCGTGTCGAGGCTCTCCATGAGCTCGTCGAGCGAGAATGTCATGTCCCACCGGGGGATCTCATCTTCCAGGGAGGACGATATCGCCGCGGTCTCCCCCTCGGGCCTGTTGGGGAACCTGATCTGCTTTACCTTGAGGTCAAGTATCCTCACGGTCCGCGTCGGGCGGTCTGTCAGCACGCGGCAGTCGAGCCAGACGGCCCCGAATATCGGCGCGTTTTCACCCGAAGGGGTTATCGAGATCGCCGCGCGGGCATTCATCGAATTCCCGTCGAATGCGGTGATCTGAGGCTCGTAGATCGTAATCAGCCCCTGAGAGCTCCCTATCTCGCGGGGCCAGTCGGCCGCATAGGCCGTCGCCGCCGCAAGTATCAACGTCAGTACAATAAGATGTTTCACTGTGGCCTCCTGCATGCATGTCATTCAATTGTAGCACAGACGGGATGAAAAAGCAAAGAGGCACATTTCGCATCACGTTCCCCGGGGGGGAGTATTACTTTCCTTCCTCGAGAAGGTGAGTCAGGAACCGGATCCCGTTCGCCCATTCGAAGAGCCAGACCTCCGTCCACTTCAGGGGGTTCCAGGCATGGAGATACCAGTGCCTCCATGCCCTCTGGACGTACGATCTGGTATAGGCGACGGCGAACGGGTTGTGCTTCTTGCACCAGAGCCGCACGACCGACGGGGCACCGACTTCGGGGATATCGTCCCGGAGTTTCCTGTAGAGGACGGCAAGCTCCCGCGCCTTCAGGTCGCGCCAGTCAAGGACGCCGTTCCTTGTCTTCACCGCCAGGTCATGGAGCGCGTCCTCGATCCGGCTCTTCGGACGGCTCCTGAGCCATACCTCCTCAAGCTGCAGGAAAAGCTTCCCGATTCCCCAGAGCCGGGAGACGATTGAGGTCAGTTGCCCCCACCAGAAAGGTATCAGCCGCTCACGGGGAAACGTGGGTCGGCGGTCATGCCTGTACCGCCTTGTCCAGAACCCGCAGTTCATCGGGTGGAGACCCTCGATCCGCGACGCATACAGGTAAGCGGCAAAGAAAAAGAGCCGGTTCCAGTATGTGGACCGGTCGTTCCGCCACTCCCTGAGCGCGCTCACCATGTGGTCGACCGAATAGAACTGGTCCCACGCCTTCCTGTAAGAGCTCATCAGATCTTCCCTCGACATCCGTTCCGGCGCCACGGCGACGTGTGCCGAATCGTACGTATTGAAATCCGGGTCCATCCACCGGCGTTCATGCCACCACCTCTGGTGGTCTTTTGAGCCCGGCAGGGGGGTGAGTATGTAGAACGACGCGGAATCAAACCCGACGCTCTGCAGCTCGGCCACATCCCGCATAATGGTCCCGGGGGTATCGAACGGGAGGCCGAGTATATAGCCGGCGTGGCAGGCGATCCCGAGCGAGTGGAGATGTGAGGCGAGGTCCCTGTACTCCGTCACCTGGTTCTGGAACTTCCCCTGTGACCTGAGATTGTCCCGGTTCACGCTCTCCACGCCGAAGAAGACCTGGTTGCACCCGGCGCGCGCGGCCGTCGTGAAGAAGTCCCCCGGGGGGATCTTCCGCGCGGCAAGGTCGCTCTGCATCATGAACGTGAACGGTATATGCTCCTCCTCGCGGAGGAGTATCAGCCCCTCGAACAGCTCGCGCCACCGGGGATTCCGGGCGATGTTGTCGTCGGTGAAGAAGCTGTGCAGGACGCCCGCCTCGTGGAAGTTCCTCCTGACGAATTCAACAACCTGGCCGGGTTCGCGGCAGCGCATCGTACGCCCCTGCACGTTGATGATCGTGCAGAACTCGCATGCAAAGACGCATCCCCTCCCCGTGTCGATCGTGCTGTACGGCGAGGCAAACCCCTTGAGATCCGATTTCCTCAGACGGGGGGTCGGGATGTTCGAGAGATCGGGGGTCGGATTCAGGAAATTGTACAACGGCTCAGCCCGTCCCAGAAGGACATCCTCGACGACACCGGGGAGCCTCTCCCCTTCCACCTCCCCTGCGACGAGCACTCTCCCCTTGCTCATCGCCTCCCTGAGACTTGAGGTGAGACCGATCATGGCGAGCATGCCGCTCACGTGGAACCCGCCGATCATCACCGGGATGTGACGGGGGAGGAACCAGGAGGCGATGTCCTGTGCCCTGGGAAACTGGTTCGTCTGGACGCCGACAAGCATGACGACCGCCTTCACGCCTGGCATCCCAGAGCGGCGGATGATCTCCCTCGTGGGAACCCGCTGGATAGCTTCGTCAACCAGCCGGACTGAAAGCTTCACCCCGGCAAAGAAGGGGTAGCTCACCATATCACGCACAAGCGTCCCCATCTGGGTCAGCGTATTGCTCCGGATGACGCCGACGCGCATCTGTATGGGGTATCCGTCGTCAGTGTAATT
>DATJPH010000528.1:0-4927 GCA_035506475.1 Bacteroidota bacterium
CCGTCGTCCCCGGGACGACCGACACGGTCGTGCTCCCGATACTGGAGGAGGCGTCGGGGAAGAAGGCCGGGAGAGACTTCGGCGTGGGGATGAACCCGGAGTTCCTCACCGAGGGGCAGGCGATCGAAGATTTCATGAAGCCGGACAGGATCGTGCTCGGCGGCATGGACGCGCGCACGCTGGAGAAGCTCGACGCGCTGTACGCCCCGTTCACGTCCGTCCCCCGGCTCCGGACGAACTGCAAGACGGCGGAGATGATCAAGTACGCGTCGAACTGCATGCTGGCGGTCCAGATTTCGTTCGCCAACGAGCTCGGGAACCTCTGCGCGGCGCTCGGCGGCGTCGATATCATCGACGTCACGAAGGGGCTCCACATGGGATACTACCTCCGCCCGGTGCTGCCGGACGGCACGCCCGTCCAGGCGCCCATCTCCTCGTTCCTCGAGGCGGGGTGCGGGTTCGGCGGGAGCTGCCTCCCGAAGGACGTCAAGGCTCTCGTGGCGCACGGCGAAAAAGCCGGGCGCGCGATGCCGCTCCTGAACGCGGTTCTTGACATCAACAGGGAGCAGCCCGCGCGCACGGTGGCGATGCTGAAGAAGCACTACCCGTCGCTCCGCGGGATACGCGTTGCGGTGCTCGGGCTCGCCTTCAAGCCCGACACCGACGACATGCGCGAATCCCCCGCGATCCCGATCATCCGCCAGCTCGCCGCCGAGGGGGCGGTCCTGCAGGCGTACGATCCTGTCGCCATGAAGGAGGCGAAGAAGATCCTCCGGGACGTCCCGATCGTGATGAGCCCGACGCTGGAGGATGTCCTGCGCAACGTCGATGCGGCAATCCTCGTCACCCGGTGGGAGGAATTCAAAAAAGTGCCGGAGATCCTCGCCCGGCTCCGGCCGCAGCCCCTGTTGATCGACGGGCGGCGGATGCTCGACAAGAGCGCGGTCGGCAGGTACGAAGGGATCGGCGTCTAGGCGCCGGAGGGGCATCACCGGGAAGTGCACAGGGAGAGAACACTTATCACAAAGGAGTTCTATGGCAGTTCAGGCATCACCCTTGACGCGCGGCTGTCTCTTTTGCGGGACCCCGCTCCGCTACACGTTCGTGGACCTCGGGCTTTCCCCCCTGTGCGAGACGTTCATCAGGGAGGACGAGCTCGACAACAGGGAGCCGTTCTACCCGCTCCACGTGTTCGTGTGCGAGAAATGCTTTCTCGTCCAGCTCCATGAATACGTGAGCCCCGCGGACATCTTCACGGAGTACGCGTACTTTTCCTCCTACTCCGACACGTGGGTGCAGCACGCGAAGAAGTACGTCGACATGATCACCGAGCGGCTCCACCTGACGGCGAAGAGCTTCGTCGTCGAGCTTGCAAGCAACGACGGGTACCTCCTGCAGCATTACCTGCCGAAGGGGATCCCCGTGCTCGGCATCGAGCCCGCCGCCAACGTCGCAAAGGTCGCGGTGGAGCAGCGGAAGGTGCCGACGCTCGTCAAGTTCTTCGGCGTGGAAACGGCCAGGGAGCTCGTCGCCCAGGGGAAGCAGGCGGACCTCATCTCCGGGATCAACGTCCTTGCCCAGGTGCCGAACATCAACGACTTCGTCGAGGGGATCAGGATCCTCCTGAAACCGGGCGGGGTGATGACGATCGAGTTCCCGCACCTGCTGAAGCTGATGCGCGAGAACCAGTTCGACACGATCTACCACGAACATTTCTTCTACTTCTCGTTCATGACGGCGGAGAAGATATTCGGCGCGCACGGGCTGACGCTCTTCGACGTTGAGGAGCTCCCCTCGCACGGCGGGTCGCTCCGCATCTACGGCAGGCATGCCTCCGACACAACGAAGCCCGTCACCGCCAGGGCCGGCGCGCTCCGGGAGCTGGAGATCGCCGCCGGGCTTGCGAACCTCGCGACGTACGACTCGTTCGCCGAGCAGGTGAAGGAGACGAAGCGGGGGATACTGGAATTTCTCATCAAGGCAAAGCGCGAAGGGAAGAGGATCGCCGGGTACGGCGCCCCCGGGAAAGGGAACACGCTCCTCAACTACTGCGGGATCAGGGAGGACTTCCTTGATTTCACCGTGGACAGGAACACCTACAAGCACGGCAAGTACACGCCGGGGACGCACATCCCGATATTTGATCCGGAGAAGATACGCCAGGCGAAGCCGGACTATCTCTTCATTCTCCCCTGGAACCTGAAGGCCGAGATCGTCTCACAGATGTCGTACATCCGCCAGTGGGGGGGGAAGTTCGTCATCCCGATTCCGCGGATCGAGGTCATCGATTGAGAGCGCGCAGGCCGGTCCCGGGAGGGCCACCGCATGATTGACACGGCGCTCGCGGCCCGCGAAAAGCAGGGGAACCCCGTCCGCGTTGCCATGGTGGGCGCGGGGTTCGCCGGCCGGATGATCGCCTTCCACCTTGTCGCCGTTCCCGGCATCCGGCTGGTGGCGATCGTCAACCGGACGCCCGAGCACGCCGTCGAGGCGTTCCGTGACGCCGGGGTCACCCGTACGACCCCCGCGGCCGACGGCGCCGCGCTGGACGCGGCGGTGGGCCGCGGTGAGTGTGTCGTGAGCCGGGACCACCGCGCTGTCTGCGACGCGAAGTGCATTGATGCGGTGATCGAGGTGACGGGCACGGTCGAGTACGGCGCGCGCGTCGTCCTCGATGCGATCGCCGGGCACAAGCACGTGGTTCTTGTCAACGCCGAGCTCGATGCCACGCTCGGCCCCGTGCTCAAGAGCTACGCCGACAGGGCCGGTGTGGTCCTGACGGACACCGACGGGGACGAGCCGGGCGTCGCCATGACGCTCCTGCGTTACCTCCGGTCGATCGGGCTCCGCCCGGTGGCCGCCGGGAACCTCAAGGGGCTCCTGGACGTCCGCAGGACGCCGGCCACGCAGAAAGAGTTCGCGCAGAAGACCGGGCAGGACCCGATGAAGGTCACATCGTTCGCCGACGGGACGAAGCTCTCCATGGAGGCGGCGGTCCTGGCCAACGCCGCCGGGTTCGGCGTCGGCCGGCGGGGGATGTTCGGCCCGCAGGCGCACCACGTCAGGGAGATGGCGCACCTCCTCCCGGCCGCGGCGATGCTCTCGGGGGGGGGGATCGTCGACTATGCCCTCGGGGCCGAGCCCCATACGGGCGCGTTCGTCGTCGTGCATGAAAGCGATCCCCATAAGGTGGAGCGGCTCAGGTATTTCAAGATGGGGGACGGTCCATTTTTCGTCTTTTACACGCCCTTCCACCTGCCGCAGGTCCAGGTGGCCTCCACGGTGGCGCGCGCTGTCCTCTTTGCCGACGCCACGGTCGCGCCCCTGGGAGCGCCGAGGTGCGAAGTGATCACGCTTGCCAAGCGTGACCTCCCCGAAGGGACGAGGATTGACGGGCTCGGGGGATACGACGTTTACGGTACGATCGAAAACGCGCCGGCGGCCTCCGGGGGCCGGCTCCTGCCTGCAGGCGTCGCCGAAGGGTGCACGCTCATGCGCGATGTGGCACGGGACCATCCGGTGACGTATGACGATGTCGCGCTTCCGGGAAACAGGCTCTGCGACAGGCTGCGCGGCGAACAGGAATTGCTCGAAAGGGACAGGCGATGAAAGTAGTGCTCTTCTGCGGCGGGCTCGGCACGCGCATGCGCGATTTCTCCGAATCGATACCCAAACCGATGGTGACGATCGGGTACAGGCCGATCATCTGGCACGTCATGAAGTACTACGCGCATTTCGGCCACAAGGACTTCATCCTCTGCCTGGGATACAAGGCCGACGTGATCAAGAACTATTTCGTGAAGTACGACGAGTACATCTCGAACGATTTCGTCCTGACAAACGGGGGCGGACAGGTCGAACTTCTTGCGCGCGACATCAGCGACTGGAAGATCACGTTCGTGGACACGGGCGTCCACTCCAACATCGGCATGCGCCTCAAGGCGGTGGAGAAGCACCTGCAGGGGGAGAAGGCCTTCTTCGCGAACTATACCGACGGGCTGACCGACCTGAACCTTGACGACGAGTATGCCTTTTTCAAGAAGCAGGACAAGATCGCCTGCTTCGCCGGCGTGCGGCCCACGCAGTCGTTCCACCTTGTCAACACCGACGGCCCGCTCGTGACGAGCATCCAGCACGTCGTCGATTCCGGCGTGCGGATCAACGGCGGGTATTTCATATTCAAGACCGACATTTTCAAGTACATGCGCGAGGGGGAGGAGCTCGTCATCACCCCCTTCCACCGGCTCATCGCCGAGAAGCAGCTCCTCGCATACCCGTACGACGGGTTCTGGGCCTGCATGGACACGTTCAAGGAGCGGCAGATGCTCGACGACATGTATTCGCGGGGAGAGACCCCCTGGGAGGTCTGGAAAGGGCACGGGAAGGGGGAGGGGAAGTAGGGGGGGCGTGTATTGTTCTTCAGGCCGGGCATCTGTATATTGACCGCCGTCAACGCACAAGGGGAAGGGGTTCATGAGTCAGGCGTCGTTCGAGAACAGCCGCAACAAGGTTAACGAGTTCTGCATCGCGCGCCTCCGCGAGGCGCTGAACCCCGCCACGGGGCTGTTCGACCGGCAGCTCCGGGACGGAAAATGGGACGCGACGATCGGGACGGAGGACCTGACGAGCACCGCCATCTGCCTTATCGGCATCAACCGCCGGGGGGACGCAGCCGCCGTCGGGCTCGATCCCGTCCGCACCTGCGCAGCCCTCTTCCAGGTCTCACGCCGGAGGATGTACACGGGCGGCGCCGGGCTCGTCCTGTGGGCCAACGCCGTCTGGAACGGCATCCCGTACCCGGAAGCGATGCGCGCGATGGGTCTCGGGAGCGCGGAACCCGGTGTCCTCCCCCGCAGCCTGACGACAATGGAGGTGGCCTGGCTCGTGAGCGGGCTTATCCATGAAGTGCGCCGGTCGAAGGATGCCG
>DATJPH010000529.1:0-13805 GCA_035506475.1 Bacteroidota bacterium
CGCCGCCATCGTCCCCGGATGCTCCTGGCCCGCCCTCTGCATGAGCTCCCCGCGCAGGCGCACGAGCCGCAGCGCGTCCTCGAAGGCGAGGGCGCCCGCCGCCACGAGCGCGGAGTACTCTCCCAGGGAATGCCCGGCGACAAGCTCAGGCTCCCGGCCCAGGATAGAAAACAGGGCGACGCTGTGGAGAAAGATCGCGGGCTGCGTGTTCTTTGTCTGCCGGAGTTCCTCCTCGGGTCCGTTGAAACAGAGCCCGCTCAGGGAGAACCCGAGCACCTCATCGGCCCGGTCGAACAGCGCCCGTGCACCGGGATGCGCCGCAACGACGTCCTTCGCCATCCCGACGTATTGCGACCCCTGGCCGGGGAACACGTATGCCGTCAGCGCCGGTGCCTCAGTTGGCATTCTCAGCCGTCCATTTCATAAGGACCGAACCCCAGGTATACCCGGCACCGAAACTTGCCAGGACGATCGTCTGACCCTTCCGGAGCTTTCCCGCGGCCCACCACTCGGAAAGGCAGAGGGGGATCGTCGCGGCGGTCGTGTTGCCGTACCTGTCGATGTTGATCATGACTTTGTCGCGGTCGAGTCCCATGCGCGACGCCGTCGCATCGATGATGCGGAGGTTCGCCTGGTGGGGGACGAGCCAGTCGACGTCCTTCCCGGTGAGGTGGTTCCGTTCCATGATTTCCGCCGAGACGTCCGCCATGCTGACGACCGCAGACTTGAAGACGGTCTTCCCATCCTGAAAAATGTAGTGCATCTTTTTGTCCACGGTCTCATGCGTGGGGGGATTGAGGCTCCCCCCGCCCCGCATGTTCAGGGCCTTCTCCCCGGCGCCGTCGCAGTGGAGGATGTGGTCGACGATCCCGGCGGCTGGGTCCCCGGAGGCCTCGAGAAGCACCGCGGCGCCCGCATCGCCGAAGAGTATGCTGTTGGCCCGGTCGGTATAGTCCGTGATGGAGCTCATCTTGTCGGCGCCGACAACGATCACCTTCCTGCACGTGCCGTTCTCGATGAACTGCGCGCCCGTGACGAGCGCGAAGGGAAAACCCGAACACGCCGCGGAGACGTCGAATCCCCATGCGTGCTTTGCGCCGATCCGTTCCTGGACCAGGCAGGCCGTCGACGGGAAGAACATGTCCGGCGTGACGGTGGCGACGATGATCAGGTCGATCTCGGCGCCCGTGATCCCGCGGATTGCGAGCGTCGCGCGCACGGCGTTGGTTGCGAGGTCCGACGTCGCCCCTTCGCGGAGGATGCGCCGTTCCACGATCCCCGTCCGTGTCCGGATCCATTCATCCGTTGTGTCCACCATCTTTTCGAAATCGGCGTTCGTGAGCCGCTCTTCTGGGACCCAGTGCCCCACGGCGGTGATCGTTGCCCGTGTCTTCGTCATTCTTCTCCGTGTTTCGACCTGTGAAGAGAATCCTGGATCTTCCCGTTGACGTCCTGCACGACCGTCTTTTCGGCCAGGACGATCATGTTCTTTACCGCCTTTGCCGTCGACCCGCCGTGTCCGATGATGGAAACACCGTTGACGCCCAGGAGGGGAACTCCCCCGGCTTCCTGGTAGTCCATTTCCTGCATGACGGACCGGAGTCCGCCGCGCGCGACGAGCGCGACGATCTTCTCTCTCGGCCCGCGCGATGCATAGCGGAGGAACTTCGCCTTCAGGAACGACGGAACGCTTTCGCCGAATTTCAGGAGAATGTTGCCGACAAACCCGTCGCAGACGATGACGTCGACTGTGCCTTTCAGGAGATCGCGCCCCTCGACATTGCCGACGAAATTGAGGGGACTGTCCTTCAGAAGCTTGAACGCCTCGAGCGTGACCTCGTTCCCCTTGACCTCTTCCTCCCCGATGCTCAGCAGCCCCACCGACGGCCGGCGGGTGCCGAACATCGCGGCGATGTACGCCGATCCCATCAGGGCGAATTCGAACAGGTGGCGCGCCCTGCAGTCGACGTTTGCTCCCGCATCGAGGAGCAGGCACGGGGTGTGCTTCGCCGTGGGAAAGAGCGCGCCGATCGTCGGCCTGCCGATGCCGCTGATCCGCCCGAGGATCAGCGTGGATGCGGAAAGGACCGCGCCGGTGTTCCCCGCGCTCACAAACGCGTCGGCCTTGCCGTCCCGGTGCAGTCCCAGCCCGACGGCGATTGAAGATTTCTTCTTGGTCTTCAGCGCGGCATTGGGGGCGTCGTCCATTTCGATGACGTCGTCGGCATGTGCCACGCGCAGCGTCCCCGCGATTTTCGCTTCCGCCCCGCGGGGGGCGTGCTTCTGCAGTTCCGCTTCGATCGCCGCCTCCCTCCCGACGAGGATGACGGAGAGCCGGCCCGAAGCCCCGGTGATCGCATCGAGCGCGCCCTCGACGACGACGCCGGGGGCGTGATCGCCCCCCATGGCGTCGACGACGATCGTTATCTCTTTGGCCTTGGAGCTCAAGGGAGTGGGCAACCGAGTGGTTGATGAAGGGAGTTCATACCGGCGGCGCAGAGGCGGCCAGCGCACCTCATCTCCCGCGCCCGCGGAGGGACGGGGAGGATGAGCTGTGCGGGTCTCAGGATGCCTTGGGGACGACTATGGAACGGCCGTTGTAGTACCCGCAGTTCGGGCAGGCGCGATGGGGGAGCTTCTGTGTGTGACAATTCGGGCACTCGGCGACTGCGGCCGCCACCGCTTTGTAGTGCGTGCGGCGTTTCCTGCCGCGCGTCTTGGAGTGTCGTCGTTTCGGATTCGGCATATCGTCTCCTATCCAGCCTGGTTCGATTTGTTGTTCTGAAGTTCTTTCAGCTTGTCCCACGTGCCGTCGTCGCGGCTTTCCTTGCAGTCGCACTCCCCCTCGTTCAGGTTCCTGCCGCAGTGCGGGCAGAGCCCCCGGCAATCTTCTCTGCACACGTGCTTCAGGGGAAGCGCCAGGATGACGGTCTGCCGCACGTCATCGGCAACGTCGATAACGGACTGACCAGGAAGAATCACCTGGACCTCGGAGGGGTCGATCCGCTCCGCCTCGGATTCTTCCCACACGTAGTGCATCTGGTATGAAGCTACGACGGGTTCCCGTATGGGTGCGACACACCTGTCGCACGCGACCTCCGCCTCCGTGACGACCGAGGCCCTCAGGAACATCTGCCGGCTCGTCTTCTCGAGAGTCGCCTTGACATCGACGCCGTTCCGGAACTCAGGGGAGAGCCCAAGTTCGGCCGGGGCGACCCGGAAGCTGTACTCGTGAACCCCTTCGGAGAGGCCGCCGACCTGTATTTTCATAAGAACCCCTTCGCCTTCCGCCCGGGGGGCCCGCCCCCCGCGCCCGGCCGCAGTCCCTTCGGTCCTGCCTGAATCCGGCCCGAATGACCGTTATCCGGCCGTTTACACAAAAGCCCTACAATATATGCATATCCCCGGGTAGAGTCAAGAATCCCCTGTTTCTCCCCCCTCCCAGGGACCTCCGCCAGAGCTCGAATGTCAGCCACCAGTCGAGCGTCCGGGCCCACCGGAGATTCCCGCGGTAATATTCCTGCGCAGACCGGGCGACATACTCCATATCGTACGCGCCGTATGAGCGCACGTCCCGTGATCCGATGGAATCGAGCACGAACTCCCTGATCCGCGCGAGGACTTCGTGACGCGTCATATCCTGGTACGGCCGCCCGATGCGCGATCGAACGTTCGTCCAGAGCCAGGACTGGACCGAGCCGAGCCCGAAGGGGTAGGTCGTGCCGGACTTTGCCAGGGGGTAGCGCGCCAGAGAGGGAGCGAGGTCGCGGATGAGCCGTTTGAATATCCGCCCGTTGGCTCTCTCGGTGGCGGGGATCGAGAAGGCAATATCAAGGAGCGAGGGCTGAACGTACGGAGTGTAGTTGAGGGCGGATCCGTCAAGGCGCGCCTGTTCCGGGCCCGCGTAGTTGGGGACCCTGTACCGGATTGTGAAAAGGTCGAGGAAATTTCCCCTCCCCGTTTCACTGATCGGCGGCATGGACTCAAGTGCTTCCCGGAGCTGCAGTGTCACCCCCTCTTCCATCGTTTTCAAGGTTTCGGGGGTGAATATCCTCCCCCTGTCGACCGTGAGGAACCGGGATACGGCCGCCGGGTCGAGCGTTGTGAGCGCCCCCCTGCCGCGGAAGAGGAGGCGGTTGAGGAACTGACGGCGCAGGAACTCGCCGAACCCCCCGTCCAGCATCAGTTTGTTCTCCGCCTGTATCCTCCCGTAGTATCCGAGTCTGAGTGCGGATGTCGCGGGCTCGCACAGTGCGGCCTGGGCGGCGAATTCACTCATCCGGCGAAGGCACTCGTCCGCCTCAGGGACGGGATCATTGAAGAGCGATGCATGCAGGTGTTCGCCGTTGGCGATCCTGATCGCCGTCCCGACGTCGGGGTCGCTTTCGCTGCCGAAGATATGGACGTCGAACGGAGCCTTGCCGGTCGACAGCACGGCAAGCAGCGTGCGCGAGTCGAGGCCTCCCGAAAGCCCGAGTGAGATCCGCCCGCCGCCCGGGAGTGCCGGTTGTGTCAGGGACCGGAGACGGGGGAGAACCTCCTGCACCCCTCCGCGATCGACCGGGGCGGGCTGCCACAGTGTGGCGCGCAGCTGCACGCCCCCTGTCGTGAATACGCCGTATCCGCCGGGGCCGAGCCTCTGCACGCCGCGGATACAGCTCTCGTACGAATACTGGTTGAAACTCAGCCAGCGCGGACCCAGCTGGCGGAAATCGACCGCGGCATCACCGGGCAATCCCGCGATCCAGTCGAGGCGTGTGGAGAAGAACACTCCCCGGGGAGTCTGCGCCGCGTAAAGTGTGCGGAGCCCGAGCTGGTCGGAGAACGCTTCCAGCGTTCCCTGCGCCCACCGGCAGACGACAAAATGCCCGTCCAGCGCCCGGAGGTCCGGCGCCTTCCCCGGAGAAAGGAGAGACCCCCAGTCGGTATCGGAGAGGAACGTGCAGCCATCTCCGCCTCTCCGGATCCCCAGCCCGCAGACGATCCACCCTGATTCTGTTTCTCCGTGCGGCGGCGCGGCGGGCGGGGAACGGAATGTCTGGGGTATCCCCCCGGCCACGATGCAGAGGGAAGGAGCGGAAACCCTGCAGAGGATGTTCGCGCGACCCGAAGAAAGTATGTCGGGGGCGTCGGGGGGAAGGGCATCCGACAGCCATCCGATCATCCAGCTCATCGTATCGCTTCCGCGATGATGTCCATGTCTGCGGGAAATAGAAAGGGATGCGGCGTGAGCCCCGGCCTGGAACTGCCGGGGCCGGGGAGCGCTGAAGGCGCGGGACCGGCACCGGGTTCCCGCCCCTGCTGAAGCGGAAGCGGGACCCGGGGGGGTGGAGCCCTATTCCTGCTTCACCGGCTCGCCGTGTTCGAGAAGCTCAGCCTGGACCTGCTCGATGGTCTCGGCGAGGGCCTCGCGGAATTTTTCGAAGTCTTCCTTGTAGAGAAATATCTTGTGCTTTTCGTACTCTTCCTCGCCGACGCGCTTGCTCTCCGTGATCGTAATGTAGAAGTCCTTCTCGGATTTCGTCGATTTGACATCGAAGAAATACGTCCGTTTCCCGGCCCGTACGCGCTTGGTGAAGATCTCATCTTTGTATCCGTTATTTTCCAAGGCCCTGTCCTCCATGCTGAGAGTTGTCAATGGTGTACTGGTGTGTATCTGGGTTGCTAATGCCGAATGACAGCCACTTTTCCCGTCCCCGTCTGACTCCCGTCGTCGGTGAATCCCACAATGATATACACGCCCGAGGCGACGACGTTGCCCCGGTCGTCCCTCCCGTCCCATGATCCCACGCGCCCGCCGGGCGTCTTGATCTCCCGGACGAGCTTCCCGTCGATCGTCAGGATCTTCAGGTTGGAATTCGCGACGAGTCCGTCGACCGTCAGGAGCGTCCCGTTCGGGACGATGTACGGGTTGGGGTAGACGGAGAGCTTGTCGAACTGCAGCTTCGGGGCGACCGCGGACGTCTTCAGGCTGGCCAGCCCGCCGGTGGTTCCGAAGTACACGGTTCCTGTTGCGGGATCAATAGCGATGGACTTGACGTTGTTGTCGATAAGCTTTCCCGACGTGCTCTCGACGGTATAGGATGCGAGTGCCTGGGTCCCGTCGGGTGAATACAGGATCACCCCCTCGGTTGTTGCAACCCATTTCTGGTTGAGCGGGTCGACGGCAATCGCGTTGACGTCCAGCCCGTTGGCTGGCCTGTATGTGGCGATCGCCCCGGACCGGAGCGGATTCGAGGGATCGAGGATGATCGCGATCCCCCTGTCTGTCCCCACCCAGATTTCGTTGTCCCTGTCGACGACGATCGTCGACGCCTTGTCGCTCGGCAGGCCGTTGGCGCTCGTGATGTGGACCGCCGCGATGCTGTCGATTGTCCCGCCGTTGGCCATCGCGACGATCCCGTAGAGTGACGGGTCCTTGACGATGGACCAGAGGTTGTCCGACGCGTCCACCGCGAGGCAGTTCTCGATGGGCCGGTCCCCCCGTTCCTGTGTCGTGGCTATCGGTATCCCGTTCCAGTAGATGGGGACGTGGCGCCAGGTGCCGCCCGGCGTCCGGACAGAAAGCACATTGTGATCCGACGGCGTGACGGTGGCCACCCAGAGGTTCCCGTGGGCGTCGCACACGGTCCTGCTCGGGACGATGAAGTTGGGACCCCCCGCAAGACCTATGAAACCTACGTTGCGACCGAAAATATGGGCGGAGTCGATGCTGTCGGCACCTGCGGGGATCTCGAGTAAGCCGGCTCCATACGTGCTTGCCCAGACTGAACCGTTGCACCCGACGGAAACATAATAGACTTCGTTGTCCGGGAGGAGGCTGTTGGAAGAGAGGAACGATTTCCAGTTCTTGCCGTTAAACCTGTAGAATCCGAATCCCGTCGCCGGGCCGTCGATCCCTCCCCCCGCCCCCCAGAGTGTCCCGTTGGGTGCGATGGTGACGCTGTTGAACTGGTTGGAATCGGGCCCGTTCGGCAAATGCGAAATCCAGGACGTTCCGTAGGCCTCTATCCCCCCCTTGAGCGTACCGACAAGCGGCGCTCCACCGCTCCCTGCGACGATGGACGTCGGGACGTACTGCAGCGGAGGCCCGTATGCGCGGGCGGTATTTGACGAATCGATGGTATAGACGAGCTTGCCGGCGGTGCACGCGCCGAGCGTCCCTGCCGAGGAGCTCAGGCCGACGACGGAGCTCCCTGCAAGTGAAGCGATCCCCTGCCACGCGGCGCCGTCATAATAATAGAGCCCGGTTGTGGTCCCGGCCCAGACGCGGCCTTTGAACACCGTCAGCGCGTGGGGGACCGATCCCGCCGCTCCGACCTGCAAAAGCGACCATGACCGGGGGTCGAGGAGGTTCGGGCTTGCAAGGGCCGCCCGTGCAACATAGTTTCCCGCGATGCCGTCCGAGACCGCCGCCCAGATGTACCCGCCGTAGAGGACGGCGCCGTACACGGCGACCCGGTTGGCGGCGGGAATCGATCCGAAGGAGGTGAATGTGTCCCCGAACTCGCCGCGGGTGAGATTATACACGCTGAGGCCGAAGTCGCTGCAGAGGAGGACCGTGTCTCCGGATGTGATGACGGCGTTGATCGTCTTGTCGGTGGGTCCCGGGAACTCCACGATGTTGGAGATCGTGCGGATGAGCCCGGTGGAGGGGGTGTAGATGTGGATCATCCCCGAGGAGGCGCATCCCCACACGTCGCCGTTCCTGTCGATCCCGACGGCAGTGAGGTCCGTGCTCAGAAGTCCTTCAGCGTTGGTGAGCTTCAGGTAGGTATCGGTTCCCTCGTCCCAGCGGAAGAGTCCCCCGCTCGTGGCGGCCCAGTACGTATGTCCGCTCCCTGCAACCCCCTTCACGTCCTTCATCGACGTGAAATTCTCCCAGGTTCCCGGGCCTCCGTAGAGGGCCCGGGAACCAAGGAGGCAAAGGACAAGGATGCTCCACCCTCGCGTCTTCATAGCCTGTGCCCTGGCAGAGCGGGCATCGCACCCGCGGTCCCCCGCCGCCCGCTCCTGTCAGCGCTTCGAGCCTTTCTTCCCTTCGGAGAGTTGTGCCTTCAGGTCCGCCAGCTCGATCGCCGTGAGAGCTGCGTCCCACCCTTTGTTCCCCGCCTTGGCGCCGGCACGTTCGAGCGCCTGTTCGAGTGTGTCGGTTGTCAGCACCCCGAACGCCACAGGAGTATCGGTCTGCAGGGCTATCTGGCCGATCCCTTTTGAAACCTCAGCCGCGATGTAGTCGAAGTGCGGCGTGTCCCCCCGGATGACGCACCCAAGGCAGATCACCGCGTCGAACTTTCCCTGCGCGGCAAGCCGCATGGCAACCTGGGGAATTTCAAACGATCCCGGGCAGCGGACGACGGACACGGCGTCGCTCTCGGCACCGTGGCGGAGGAGGCAGTCGACCGCGCCCTGGAGAAGCTGCTCCGTCACAAGGGAGTTGAACCGGCTCACGACGATGCCGAACGACCTGCCGCGTGCGAGGAGTTTCCCTTCGAGTGTGTGCATCACTGGTCCCCAGTTGTTCGAGTTTTTCCCCCGGTGACTACCGCAGCCGCCGGCGCATCATCTCTACGTCTTCTGACGAAATGAAGTATTTGCCGAACGCTTCCCTGTCGTTCCGCTTCCCCCCGTGGAAATCCGACCCGCCGCTTGCAAGGAGGAAATACTCGCTGACGATTCCCCTGTAGTGCGCGACAAGCTCCGGCGAATGCGAGGGGTGCACCACCTCGATCCCGTCAATGCCTGCGTCAATGAGCTCCCGCAGCACCGGCTCCGTGATAAACGTGGAGGGGTGCGCGAGAAACGAAAGCCCCCCCGCCGCGGCAAGGAGTGCAATCGCCTCCCGCGGCGAGATCATGTACTTCTTTTCGTATGCAGGCCTGCCGAACCCTATGTACTTTGAAAACGCCTCCTGGTACGAGCCGATCAGCCCTTCTTCCACCAGCGCGGTTGCAATGTGGGGACGCCCGACGGATCCCGTGCCGGCCCTGCGGAGGACAGCCGCCATCGTCAGCGGAAGCCTCATCTCGTTCAGCTTTGCCACGATCCTCTCCGCCCGGTTCAGCCGCTCGGTCCTGAACATTTCCAGGTACTCCTGCAGGCGTGCGTCCCGGTGATTGAAGAAGTACCCGAGGATGTGGACGTCGGCCTCTCCCACGATCGTGCTCAGTTCAACGCCCGGAACCACGATGATCCCCTCGCGGGCGGCAAGGGAGGTTGCCTCGTCCAGCGCCCCCGTGTGATCGTGGTCAGTGATGCTGATGGTCGTCAGGCCGGCTAGCCTTGCGCGTTCGATGAGTTCGCTGGGGGAAAGAGCGCCGTCGGAGAACGTTGTGTGGAGATGGAGATCCGCTTTACCATCCATGCAGCACGGGTCGGGGTAAGAAAGAACAGGAGAAGAACTGATGTTACAGGTAGCGCGACTTGAACTTCTCGTAGTCGTTGATGATGAGCTTGCCCCGTTCGATCTCGAGGTGGCCCTCCCGGATGAACGCGTGGATCATGCGGGAAATCGTCTCGCGCGAGGTCCCGGCCATGTTGGCCAGGTCCTGCTGCAGGGGAAGCTCGTCGATTTCCACGCGCCCCTTCCGGATCTTCCCGATATCGTCGGCGAGCTGGAGGACGACGTTCGCCACGCGGCCGGCCGCGTCTTTCAACGAGAGGCTCTTGATCTGCGCGTCCGCTTTCCGGAGGCGCATCGTCAGTTCCTTGAGCAGGGCTATGGCCACCGAGGGGAAATCATGCAGGAGTTTGAGGAAATCCCGCCGGTGGATCATGAACAGTTCCGATTTGGTGATAGCGACGACGCTTGCAGAGCGGGCCAGGCCGTCGAGAATGGCCATTTCGCCGAAGAAGTCGCTCTCTCCGAGGATGGAAAGTATGACCTCGCGGCCGTCGTCGTCCATCCTGACAATCTTCACCTTCCCTGACACGATGACAAAAAGCGCCGCCCCCGCTTCCTCCTCCAGAAGGATGATGCTCCCCTTCTTGTACTTCTTCCGGACCCCCACTTTGGAAATCGTGTCGAGGTCCATCGGCTCCAGATCGCACAGAATTGGGACGTTTTTGAGAAACTCGATCTCGTCCTTCACCGCTGCATTCAGAGTAACCTCACTCGGGATAGGGGAATGTGAGTTGGGCTTGGCGACCCTTGCAAGTTCGCAAAATATTCCACGAAATATAGGCTCTGGTGTGATGAAAGTCAAGAAACGGAGACACCTCCGTTGCTCCCGCCGGAGGGGTCAATCGGAGAGGAGATAGTAGGAGAAGAACGCGAAACCGACCTCTGTGACCAGAAGCGCGATCGCGGCGGATGTGTCAAGACGGCGGGTTTCGCTCTGAAACGAGGGGTCCCCTGTATCCTGGTAGAGGGCGTTTTTGCCGTCTGCTTTTATCTTGAAGTACGCCGCCGCAACGCCGGCGGCGACCGTCACACCTCCGGCCACGAAGAGCCTGGTCCCGATCCGATCAGAGCTCCCCGTCTCACTCATGAGAGGAGTGTCGGATGCCTCTGATTGCCAGATTTTTTGCAGTTCGGCGCGTGCAATCCCGGAGCTCCCCGGAGGGAGCGGGATGACCGTCCTGGCGTAACCTTTTCGTTCGACGGTCACGCTCGAGGGGAATCCTCCGGTCCCCGACACAAGGACGTGCGGTGTGGTGCCCACGGCCGAGTCTCCCATGAATATGACCGCGCCGGAGGGGTTTGTGACGACAAGGACACGTCGATCAAACGTGTAGCGGAGCGTCCGTCCCTCCCCCGGGTTCAGCCATACAGTGTCTCTGATCGTCCCCGTGAGCCACGAGCTAATGTCCGTCTGGACAAGTTGAAGGATGTGCCGCCCTCCCCTGAGCGAATCGAGCGTCAGGGGGGTCCTCCCCTGGCGAACGGAATCAAGTATGACCCAGGCCGTGTCGTTCCCCGTCCTGATCGTCAGTGAGCTGGAAGGAGCAAGGGCCGAGTCCGCCTGTTGACTCCGGGCCGTCATGGCGGCGGGGCCTGCGAGCAATGCCAGGAGGATGCAGAGAGATCTGTTCATTGGACGCCCCTGTAGGCAAGGAGGTCATGCTCGTCCGTGGCGACAAAGAGCCTGCCGAACGCGGCTGCCGGGGATGTTCGTATCCGCCCTCCGGTCTCCGCTTGCCAGAGGATCGAGCCGTCTTCCGCGTTGAGACCGTAGATCTGTTTTTTCATCGTCCCGATGTAGACGATGCCGCCGGCGACCGCGCCCCCGGCGTTGACAGGTCCTCCGAGGCCGGTGTGCCACAGGAGCGCCCCGTCCCCCTCCCTGAAGCCAAGGGCTTCGCCTGCAAGGTTGCCGACAATGATGACATGTCCCGCCGGCACGGCGTTGGCGTATATCGGTGCGCCGGTGCGCGCTTGCCATGCGGCGCGGCCCGTCGGGAGGGAAAGCGCGAAGAGCGTTCCGCCCCTGTTGCCGACAAAGACAGTTCCCGCGACGATGAGCGGGGACGCGAGGACGGGGCTGCCGGTGTCGAATGTCCAGAGGGCGGAGCCCGTCTCCCCGTTGAATGCGTACACTCTCCCGTCGTCGGCGCCGAAGACGACGATGCCGCTGTCCGCTGCCGGCGAGGAGCGGATCCCTTTGTACGTCCTGTTGTCGGGGAGCTCGAACTTCCACCGCTGGTCCCCCGTGGCTCTCTCGACGCAGAAAAACGTCCCTGCGGTGTTGCCGAAGTAGATCCTCTCCCCGGCCAGGCAGGGGGTGACTTCAATGTCGCCGTAGCTCTTCTTCCAGCGCGCCCGTCCGTTCACGAGGTCGAACGCGGTCAACGACTTCTGCGAATTGGATGTCGCCACGAACGCGACGCTCCGGTCGATGACGGGAGACCCCTCTATGGCGTCCCCCAGGCCGATCGCGCCGATCTCTTTCCCCGTGGCGATGGACACCGCGCACAGATCCCCCCGGAGCGTCCCGATGAACACGATGCTGTCCATGACGATGGGAGATCCGTTCCCCGTCCCGGCGGCAATGTCACACGACCACGCGAGCGTGAGCGGCAGGTTGAGCGCCGCCGAGGCGGAGGCGGTGTGACCGTTCGTCCGCGCGAACGTCGGCCAGTCATCGGCGCGCGGGTAGAGCGTGCGTTCCATCCGCAGCCCCCCGCAGCCGGCGGCAAAGGCAAGCCCCGCAAGGACGATCAGCCGTGAGCGCATCAGAAATCCCATCCGAAGAAAAACTGCGTGAAGAGACCGGTCTGCAGCGTCGTGAAATTGTTCTCGATCCTCTTGCCGATGTCGTACCGGAGGACAAGCACCCCCCCGAAGTTCATCCGCAGCCCGCCGCCGATGCTCCCGTACGTCTGCGTATACAGGTTGTCCCAGGCGCTCCCGGCGTCGAAGAACAGGGCTCCCCGGATCGACCAGAAGCTGATCCCGCCGAACGGGAACCGGACGGCGAACTGGTCGATGAACGGAAAGCGGAGTTCCTGGCTCGTCAGCCAGAGCTTCTGCCCCCGCAGCGACCAGAGCGGCCAGCCGCGCAGGTCCCAGCTTCCGCCCATGACGAACCTGCGGGATTCCTTCCCGTCGTTGTAAAAGAGCCAGAGCCGCGAGGCGAACGCGCTCCGCGACGCGAGGCGCAGGTAGTTCCGGTAGTCGGCGATGACCGAATAGTAGTTGACGTTCGAATACTGGACGTCCGAGGTGTAGGCGAGCGTCAGGCTGAACGCGTTGCCGTCGAGGGGGCCGCTCGGCCCCCACAGGGAATTGTCGTGGACGAACGAGAGCGAATTGGACAGCAGCAGCGCGCGCCGCTCGACGAAGTCGCCGATGAGCTCGCGGTTCGAATTGCTCAGGCTGACGCTCGTTTCAATCCTCTCGAACTTGCTCAGGGGGTAGCTCATGGCGAAGTATCCGCCGTAGACCCGTTCATAGAAATAATCGTCGGATACGGTCAGGTCGTACCGGCGCCCGGTGAACCTGTAGATCCCGTACGCGTAGTTCGTCCGCTGCCCCATCGAGATATGGGAGATGGCGACGTTGAAGCTCGACAGGAGGTCGGACTGGGTCTGGGCCGTGTTGTAGAGGAGGAAATAGTACTGGTCGTTCCCGAGCAGGTCGCTCAGCGCGACGATCGCCCCTCCGACGGTGCCGAACACCGGGTCCGTCGAGATGGCGCTTTCGGCGACGTCAAGGCTGTATTCCCCGCGGTAGCGGAGGCGCTTGATCTCGGAGGCGCCCGCAAGCGTCTTCGCCTCCCAGGGCTTCTCCTTGCCGGTGAGGTCGATCGGCCGCACGACGGACGCGGTATCGAGGGCGCCGTAAACGTTCTTGATCTCTTTGATCTGGAATCCGAGCCGCTCGAATGTCCCGAAGACCAGGTCACCCTTGCGCGTCCATGCCGGGTCGAACGCGGGCGTCGTAAACCGCGTCAGGCGCTTCATCGAGCGCGTCCCCCCGTTAAGACTCGCGGCGGAGTCGATGACCCAGATGTTTTTCACCCCCCCGAGCTCCGAGGTGAATGCGAGCTTCGTTCCGTCCTTCGACCATGCCGGCGAGCCCGCCGAGGCGGTGTCGCAGGTGAGGTAGTCGATCCTGCCGGAGGCGAGCGTGTAAAGGAAGAGGTTGTAGACCCCCGCGGGTCCCCGGGGCCCCCGGTCGGAGGAGAACGCGATCATGTCCCCGGCCGGCGACCAGGCGGGGTCCCTGTCGTCGTAATAATCGTTCGTCAGCCTCTGGATCTCTTTTGTCGCCAGCGTCAGGATATACAGGTCGTTGTCCCCCGCGGCGTTGATCGCCGAAAAGACGATCTTGCGCCCGTCGGGGGACCACGACGTTGACCCGA
>DATJPH010000530.1:0-13027 GCA_035506475.1 Bacteroidota bacterium
TGTCGCCTCCGGAAGTCGATACCGTCGCTTCCCCTCCGACGTCCCCGACGGAGATGTTTCCCCCCGATGTCGAGGCACGGATCTTTTTGCCGACGTTCGCGATCGTGATGTCCCCGCCGGAGGTCGTCACGGAGGCATTCCCCGTCACCGCACCCATGCTGATATCTCCGCCGGATGTGTTCAGGTCGAGGTCACCGCCGATATCCCCGCAGGTAATCTCCCCCCCGGATGTCCTCATGTCGATCGTGCCGCCGAGATTGCCGAGCCGTATGTTCCCCCCTCCCGTCATCCCTTTGAGTTTCCCCGTGAGGGGCCCGTTGATCTCGATGTCCCCGCTCGCCAGCTGGAGCCTGACGTCGAACCGCGAGGGGACGTTCACGGTGAGCGTGACATCGTCAGAAGAGCCGCCCCGGTTCCCCACCGAGACGGTCGTCCCGCTCTGCGACATCGAGATCCCGGAATCCTCATCGTCGTCGACGTCCGTGATCACCACGCGCACCTCGTCCTTCTCCCACGGCGTGATCGTGACGTTGCCCCCCTGGAGGGTCACGTCGAGGGTCCCCCCCTTGCCGACGGTAAAGGATTTCGTCCGCTCTCCCGGTTCCCGGGATGGCGCGGCACCGAGTGCGGCGGCCGCAAGCGGAAGTGCGAGAAGAAGTACATATGAGCGTTTCATGGATTTGTCGCCTCCTGAATGACCGCGCGGGCCTTCACGCGGATATAGTTGTTGTCGTCTGTTTCCGCCTTGCGCCTGAGCACGCTGAGTATCTCGCTGTCCACGCCGGCGGCGCTCGTCCGCGCCGAGTCGAGCGCGTTGATTGCGGCCACCCGCAGGCCGGGGTTTCCGTCCGCCATGAGCGTGTGCAGCAGCGCCTTCTTGATGTCCCCGTCGAACGGCAGCCGGCGGAGAGCGTTCATCGCTTCCTTTCTGACACCCGCATTGGCATCCGCCTCCATCGCCTTGATGAGCGCGAATTTCGTCTCGACGTCCTGCGACCGGACCCCCTCCATCCCGAGCGCGTTCACCGCCTGAAGACGCACGCCGGGATTCTCTTCGTTGAGCATCGCGTGCGTCAGGACCTTCTGAATCTTCGGGTCGTCGATGCTTCCGCGCATCCGGACCGGCGTGACCGCGTCGAACGTGAATTCGATTTCGCCTGAACCGGTCCCGCGCCCGACGAAATGGACGTTCGTGATCCTTGTCTCTTCCTCCACCGGGCGGACTTCCCCCGCCCCCGCAATCGCTGCCAGCGGCTCCTGAACGGGAGCGGAAGGGAACACGGTCCTGCCGAGGACGATCCCGGCCGCCAGCGCGAGGGCGCCGCCGAGAGCGAGCCGGGCGGCGGGAGCGAACCACGCGGGGTCGACCCACCGGGACCAGGCGGAACGCCGTGCGATCTCCCGCCGCAGGGCCACCCTGAGTTCCCGCCGGGCCTCCTCCAGGAGGCGGTCGTCCGGTGCGATCCCCGACTTGTGATCGACGAACGCACGGTGGAGCGAACGGAGTTCGCCGTATTCGTCCCTGCAGCGCTGGCAGGTTGCGAGATGCCTCTCCAGCACCGACCGGGCGTCGGCGTCGATGTCGCCCGAGGCGGCAATGTAGAGCAGGTCCCTGTACTCGTCGTGTGTCATAGCGCGTCCTTCAATTGATCCCGCATCCGCCGCGTCGCCGTGAAGAGGTAGCGTTTCACCGTTCCCTCCACGCAGTTCATCATCACGGCGATTTCATTCAATTTGTATCCTTCAAGGTGCCTGAGCGTGAACACCAGCCGCTGCTTCGGGGAAAGGCTCAGAAGCGCCTTTTCGATGTTCGAGGATATCTCCGCGTCGACCGCCTGATGATCAGGCCCCGCCCCGGGATCGGGGATCTCCCCGTGCGCCTCCCCTTCGTCCTCGCCCCTGTCGTCAAGCAGCACGGTCTGCATCGTGCGGCGCCGCCGCGACCTGTGCGTCAGGCAGACGTTGACCGTGATCCTGTGGACCCAGGTGGAGAACTCGCTCTTGAACCGGAACCGTTTCAGCCCCCTGTAGACCCTGAGGAACACTTCCTGGTAGATGTCCTTGGCGTCATCCGCGTTCGTGACATAGCGGGCCGCTATGGAGAGCACCTTTTTGTCATGGCGGAACACGAGCTGTTCGAATGCAAGGATATCCCCCTGCTGGGCTTTTCTGACCAGATCGACGTCTTCCATCGCTTGGTAGGCCTGTTGTGAGTTGTCCCGAGACATAGGATTAGACCCGCGGATGTGCGGTATGGTTGCCGGAGGGGGGACGGATATCAACGTCCATTTTCCGGTGGATTTCGAGGCCCGTATCAGCTATTCTTACTGGAGAATCGAGGTGCAAGTTTCATGAAAGGAACGAGAATGACAAGCCTCCCCCCACCCGCGGAGATGGAGCGGGCGTACAGGAGAAGCGATTCAACGTACGACGGAGTCTTTTTCCTCGGCGTCAGGACGACCGGCGTCTTCTGCCTCCCGTCGTGCGGAGCGCGCAAGCCGCTTCCGCGGAACGTCGAGTATTTTGCCACGCCGCGGGAGGCGGTCTTTGCGGGGTACCGGCCGTGCAAACGGTGCAGGCCTCTCTCGGCCATCGGCGAACCTCCCCCGTGGGCCGGCCGCCTCCTGACGGCTATAGAACGTGATCCAACCCGGAGGTTCACGGATGCGAACCTCCGCGCCATGGCAATCGATCCTGCAAAGGCACGACGCTTCTTCAACAAAAACTACGGGATGACGTTCCAGGCCTACTGCCGCGGGCGGAGGCTCGGAACGGCGTTCGAGAAGATACGAAAGGGGGAGAAATTGGACGACGTGACGCTCGGCCACGGGTACGAATCACACAGCGGTTTCAGGGAGGCCTTCGTGCGGCTCTTCGGAACGCCGCCCGGAAAGGCAAACGGGACGGAATGCATCACGGTGGCATGGATGGAGAGTCCGCTCGGACCGCTCATCGCCGGAGCCACCGGCGAACACCTTGTCCTGCTGGAGTTCACCGACCGCCGGATGCTGGAGGCACAGATTAAAACGATAGGCCGGCTTTTCAAGCGCCCCATCGTCCCGGGAGACAACGCCATCCTCCGGCAGGTGAGGGATGAATTGAAACAGTATTTTGCGGGAGAGCTGAGGAAATTCTCCGTTCCGCTTGCCTACCCCGGATCAGAATTTCAGCAGCGCGTCTGGAAAGGACTCCTCAGTATCCCGTACGGGGGAACGCTCTCCTACGAGGCGCTTGCCGGGAAAGTGGGCGCGCCCCGGGCGCAGCGCGCCGTGGGCCACACGAACGGGCTCAACAGGATCGCGATCGTGATACCGTGCCACCGCGTCGTCAACAAGGACGGCAACCTCGGAGGCTACGGCGGCGGACTCTGGCGGAAACGGGCGCTGCTGGACCTGGAACGGGGTGAGCGCCTCTACGAGGGAGACCTCTTCGCGCAGGCATCACCGGGGAGGGGCAAGTCCGCAGAGCCTTGAAATCCTGTGGCGGTGATCTGCGAAGGACCTGTAAGCCCTGTCGAAGAGAGTGTTCAGAAACGGCAGGACCGAGATGAGGTAGAGCGGATAGGTCCACCAGATGCGCTTCATCGCATAGCGGTAGACATCGGCCCCCCGTATCTGGCTCCCGCCGGGAAGGAGGAGCCTTACGTCTTCTGTCAGGTCTGCGTCCCGCAGGTGGAGTCTCTCGGCAACCCACCCGGACTGGAGCGGTGCGATATCAATCCCGTTCCGTCGAAGCGTCCTCCTCCAGAGAACGATCCACCGGCGGCACACGCCGCACGCGTCATCGTAGAGAAGTACTCCGTACTCCGGAGAGTGTGCACGCATCGAATTGAGTTCAATCCGTGACCGTGACGACGATGGAGGAACCGCGCGGCGGAGGGGCGAGCGTCGATCCCGGAGTGACAAGCATGTGAGCCTGTTCTCCTGCGGGCGCCTGGCGGCCCGCCTGCGGGGGCGGCTCCACGGCTACCGTCATCTTCTCGTCGAGCGGCGCCGACACAGGCGCGGCGCTGAGAACGGCGTGAACAGCAATGACCTCAAACCGGAGGGTGGCCGATGCGGCGGCCGACCGCTGCGCAAGGGCTGCTCCGGGATGCACCAGAAGCGCCACGAGGAGGAGCAAGCCCGCCCTGCAAAACATTTTTCCCCGTCTCTTCATCGTCATTCAGTCAGTGTCAGTGTGATCGTCCGCTCCTGGGGAGCCATGGCAGAGAGTCCCGGCGCCGTCGAAAACCTGTACCTGATCCTCTGGCCGATTTCGCTCCCGGGACCGACTCCTGCAACGACGTCGGCTGCTCCCGTGGCACGGCTCATGTCCACCTCCCCGCGGCTTGTCCCCCGGGAGCTTTCGAGCATGATGGCAAGAGAGGTACCAGGAGGCATGGGTCTGTCAATCGATGCGGCGATTCTCATGCCGGAGAGGTTGGTGACAAGGCTGTAGGAGCTGCTCCCGTCGGTGACGGATCCGCTCTCAGGGCCCCCGGCGACCGACAAAGGAAGCGGCGAACCGGAGACGACAATCCTGGTCACCGGCAGAACCTCGATGGCGAGCTTCTGCGTCGCAGTCACAGACTGCGCGGCAGCGTCGGCGGCACAGATGAGTGACAACGCGGCAAGGGCGGTTGCTTTTTTCCAGCTCGTTTTCAGTGTTCACGCTCCTTTTCCTGGCACACCCGGGAGGCAAAGGTGGTGCCACGAATTTCCGGAAAGAACAATTCCAGGTGCGCGTGTAAAATATTGCAATCTGCTGCGAGGTTGGATATTTTCTGCGAATAGCCGCAGTGTTGAAGAGCGGGTGATTGCAGATTCTACACAGGTACACACATCGCCGCACGGGGAGTGGAGGAGTTTACGAAGTGGTTGCGAGAATAACAAGGTCCTTTGACTCCGCCGGGTCGAACGGTTCCATCGCAATACTCCCGTACGATGCAACCTTGCTGAAACCGCTCTCTTCCAGCATGCTCATCATGCCCGAATGCGTCAGGGGGAGGAGAGGAATTGTGATCAGGGCTGTGCCGATCTTCTCTTCTTTCTTTTCAAGCCTCAGTATGTTGAACAGGATCTTCCTCCCCTGAGCGTCCAAATCGTAAAAGCGGACAGTCGTAATCCCCCCGCTCTCACGCGCCCCCTGCACCCGTTCATGGAGGGCGAGTATCCTCTCATAATTGAGCACCTGGAGGAAGAGCAGTCCCCCCGGCGGGAGGAGAGTGGCGAACGTTGAGAGCGTTTCCCGGATTTCCGTCTCGCTCTGCAGATGCGGGAGCGTGTTCCCCATGCAAAAGACCGCATCATACGGGCCTGTGAGGAGATCCCCGAGTCCCGCAAAATCAGACCGCACGCGCCGGACATCAAGCGCCATTTCCCTGGAGTGAACTTCCAGCCGGTCGAGCATCTCCCCCGAGACGTCCACTGCCGTGACCCGGACACCAAGCCCTGCCAGGAGGAGCGAATGAAACCCGGTTCCTGAACCGGCGTCCAGGGCAGTCCTGATCCCGCGATTCTCGACGAGGAGCCGGAAAAACGGCTTCTCGTGGGCGAACCGTTTTGCGAACCCGGTCATCCCGTCATAGTCGGGGGCGAGGCTGTTGTAGAACGCCGATGCGTCGAGCGTGTGCGGTACCCGCTGTTCAGTCATTGGGCCCGTAGTGCGGTACATGGCCGCGGAAATGATTGTAGACGGGGGAATCGATCTGTTCGATCCGGCGCTGGTATTCCTCGCGCGCAATAGAGTTCTGCCAGTGCCCCGTCACGACTGCCAGGCCTGTCACCGCAACGAAAATGCCGGCGACAAGTACGCCGAACACCCAGCCCGGCACAGGCCGGGAGCGCCCGGCTGCCTTCATCGCCAGCGTGTCCTTCACCGGGCAGGCCTCGACGCAGGCGAGGCAGCTCATGCACTCGTCGGAAAGGACGCGCGTTACCTGATGGACATTGATCCCCGACGGGCAGGCCTTCGTGCAGAGCCGGCAGTCGATACAGGTCGACGGCGTCCGCGTGATCTTCAGCGGGCTCAGGAAACTGGCGAACCCGAGGAGCGCCCCGTACGGGCAGAGAAACCTGCACCAGAAATTCTTAATGAGGATCGACCCCAGGATCAGGAAGCCGATCGTCCAGAGCGCCACGCCGCCAATACCGGCAAAGAAGAGATACATCTTGATGTCGGCGACCTTGTTGTACGGGCTGTAGATGAAGTTGGCAAGGTCCCCGGCATCCATCGTCGCAACGGACCAGACGAAAAACGCCATGAGGATGTATTTCAGCGACCGGAGGGGATAGTCCAGCCAGCGCGGAAGCGTGATGTTCCTCCCGAAGAGCTTCCGGCCGAGCATCCAGAGCGACTCGCTCAGCGTGCCGATCGGACAGAGCCAGCTGCAAAACGCTTTTTTCAGAAGGAGGCTGACCGAGAGGATCGCAAGAAGTATGAAGAGCCCGGAGGGGTGCACACAGTTGACGGTCCCCGTCAGGAAAAGGTACTTCAGGCTCATGAGGGCGCTTATCGGGAGGAATCCTTCGGCTCCCGGGGGGCGGGCGACGAACGGCTCCGTGCCGCCCGAAGTCCCCCAGCGCATGAAGAGTGTAAATTCGACGCCGATCCAGATGCAGAGGAGGGCGAACGCCGCCTGGACCGTCGAGCGGAGGAACTGGGAATCCTCTCTGAGCCGCCAGACGAGCCGCCTGTACCAGAGGGGCTCGACCGAGAAATCAATTCTCCTGCGGCGGAGCTCCGGGGGGATCCTGCCGGGAGAGAGTTTCCGCAACGGCTGAACGAGGTTGGTTCCGCCGGCATTGAACGCACGTTCCGTTCTCATGAGACGCCCCCTTTACGATGCAAGGTATTCATCCTGAAGTTCGTGGAGCATCGCATGGTACCGTTCGTGCACGCCCCTGCCGATCTCCACCTCTTCAAGGTGCGCAAACGCCCCCGAGAGCCGTTCCTGCACCTCGAGAGAAAGGAATCTCTCCGCCATGGGGAAGAGCACCCTGTTCTCCTTGTTGATATGGTCGCGCAGGAGGCGGGCGTACGCCCGCGCGTTGGAGGCAATCTCCCCGGAGGCCTCTTCACCCCTGACGCATTTTTCGCATGCCGCGGCGATCGCGGCGATAAGCTTCCGCCCGAGGTCGTGCTCGGAGAGCATCATGCCGATCGGCCCGTTCTCCCGCGGGACCCCGGCCTGCTCCAGCGCAGGAAAGAGGTGCTGCTCCTCTTTTGCATGGTGGCACCCGTCGGCGAACCGGCGGAGGAAGTCGACGATCCGGGCGACGTCATCCGTGTTGAACGGGGCGTGCCTCTCAATCTGCGAACTGATCTCATCCAGGACGTCGAGTATTCCGAGGATTGCCTCGTGTTCTTCCATAAGTTCTTCGGTCGGCTTCATCGTTCTCCCCTCCTATTTCGTATAGCCCGGCTTTTTCATTTCGAGCGCAAGCTGGGCGATGTTTTTGCCTACAAGCATTGAGTAGATCCCGTCCCTCAGGATAGCCCATTTTTCATGGACGGCGCACGGATGCTTCCCTGAGCATTCCGCGAATCCCATGACGCACTTCTGCGTAAGTGCGACGCCGTCGATCGCTTCGACGATGTGAAACAGCGTGATGTCGGCGGCGGGCATGCCGAGCGAAAAACCTCCGCCGGGACCTTTGTTCGACGCAAGGAGCCCCTTTTTCGAGAGATCCTGGAGTATCTTCGCCAGGAAATGATACGGGATGCCGAGTTTCTTCGTCAGGTCTTTGATCGAAGTGCGCTCCCCCTCTTTCTGGAGTGCCAGGTAGACGACGGCCTGGAGTGCGTACTCGCAATGACGGCTGAATATGAGGCTCATATGCTTATATCGGACTATTTAGTCTTAAATTACTCCGAAGAAATCAAAAAGTCAAGTGAAAAATGCGCCGCCTTAAGGGGGGGGTTATATCTTCTTGATGATCATGATTGTCAGGTCGTCCTGCCTGGGCGATGTCTCCCGGAATGCAGAGAGGTCCCTGACAATCATGTCGATAAGCTGGCCGGGGGGGACGTCTTTCCCGCTTTTCACGAGTTTCTTGAGCCGTTCCGTTCCATACTCCTCGTCGGCGGGGTTGCGCGTTTCCGTCAGTCCGTCCGTGTAGAAAAGGAGGAAGTCATCCTTCTCAAGCTCGACATACCGACAGTCATAATCCGCGCTGTAGAACAACCCGAGGGGGAGACCCGTGCTCTCCCCTTCTTCCACCTGGCCCCCCTTCACGATGAGGGGCGGGCAGTGGCCCGCATTGATGAGCCTGACGCGCCCGGTCCCGTTGACAGCGGCGCAGACAAGCGTGGCGAAGTGCGCCGAACCGGTCGTCTCGGTCAGGAGCCTGTTCGCCCGGCAAAAGAGATCGGGGAGCCCGGGGAGGCTCCCGAGGAGCGTCCGGAATATTGCATGCATCTGGGACATGAGGAGCGAAGCGGCAACCCCTTTGCCTGAAGCGTCGCCGACAAGAAAGAACGATTCCGCCAGGTGTTCTCCCGTGATGACATCACAGTAATCGCCGCTCACCATCCCCGCAGGCTCGTAGTGGTGCGTGACCTCCCAGCCGTGGAGACGGAGCTGCTGCGCGGGGAGGAGCCCCGACTGGATCCTGCTGGCAAGCTCCAGGTCCCGCTCGATCGCCCGCTGCTGGTCAGGGCTCAGGTGGGTCAGGCAGATCCGCACAAAGGGATCCGCCTCGAGGTGTTCCGGTTCGACGGGCTCCTTGCAGATTTCGCATATCCCGTAGGTGCCGGCGTCAATCCGCCCGAGCGCCGAATCGATCTCATTGAGCAGCGCTTCCAGGCGGGCGGGATCATTCCCTTTCGCCATCGCCTCATCAAGCCGGGCCCTCTGCTCATTGAGCCTGGCACGGACGGATTCCTCCCGTGAAGGACGGGCATGTGGATTCGCCGATGCGGGGGCAACGGCCGGTTTGTCGTTTGAAAGCGCCATATATCCCTGTTAAACGAGAGTTGCAGTCCCAAAGTTTCCCCCACGCCTCAGGATCGGCAATCCGGTGCTTTTCTGCCACCGGACACCGGACTCCGAATTCAGGCGGGACCCCTCTCTTTTTTCGTCAGTTCAAAGACCGCACGGAGGACTTTCTCCTCGGCCCCGGAAAGGGGCATTTTCCTCCGCCCCATCACTCTCCTGGCCACCTCGAGCGCCTTTTCCAGGTCGTACGTCTTCACACCTTCGGCCCCTCCCCAGGCGAACGATGGAACCGATTTCGGAGGGAAACCGCTCCCGAAAATATTGCTCGAGACCCCGACGACGGTGCCGGTGTTGAACATGGAATTGATCGAGCTCTTGGAATGATCCCCCATCACCAACCCCATGAACATCGAACCGCTGTCGACCGTCTCGCCGTCGATGACGAGTTTCACGTTTCCGTAATTGTTCTTCAGGTCGCTGTTGTTCGTGTCCGCGCCAAGGTTGACCCACATACCGAGATAGGCGTGACCCAGGAACCCGTCATGCTGCTTGTTGGAATAGGAATGGATCACCGCCCCCTCGACCTCTCCGCCGACCTTGCACACGGGGCCGATGCTCGTGTTCTCGTAGATCTTCGCCCCCACCTTGATCAGGGACCTGTCCCCCACGAATGCCGGTCCTTCAATGACGGCGTTCGGGAACACGGTCACGTTGCTCCCGATCCAGATCGGCCCGGCTTCGGCGTCGAGAACGACGCCGGGTTTCACCTTCGACCCCTCGCCGAGGACGATGTTCCCGGGATTGACAAGATGCGCTCCCCCGTACACCGTCCCGCGCATCCTCTTCTCCCGCTCCGGGGCCAAGAGCGAAAAATCCGCGACGATCTCCGGACCATTGAGGTTGACGAGGTCCCACGGGTAGGAAATCATCTTCGGTGCAACCTCCGTCTTCGGCAGTCCCGGGAACGAGCTGATCCCCGGGAATTCAGGGATCCCGGCGCGCAGCGCCTCAGGAGACTTCCCGCCGATCCGCGCCGCCACGAGGACCCCCCCGCACACATAGACGGCATCCGGCCCTTCGAGCGGAATCTGCCGTGCAAGCTCTTCGGAAGCGACAACCCTCCCGTTCAACAGGAGGCACCCCCGGCCTTCGGTCGTGTTGACGTCAAGACCGGGGTTCTGCTCCCTGAGGAGATCCGCAAGGTACGGCCGGGCATGGAGCCGGAGGCGCGCCCCCGGATACCGCTTCACTGCTTTTTCGCGGAGCGTGAGCATGCCGCACCGCAGGTCGTACACCGGCCGGGTGTAGACAAGCGGGAGCAACCGCCGGAAGAACTGATCTTCAAACAGACATAGCGAGTCGATCATTGGCGTGTGTCCTCATTGGAATATCTTCGATTCCCAGCTGTCGTTGTAGTTCCCGGTGAGCTTCGTTGCCGCGTCCCTGTCGACGAACACGAACGCCTTGGCGTGCATCTGGATGATCGATGCCGGGCACATCGCCGTCAGCGGCCCCTCGACGGCGGCTTTGACGGCGTCCGCCTTCCCTGTTTTGTTCGCAAGCAGGAGAAGCTCCTTCGCGTCCATGATTGTCCCGACCCCCATGGTGATGGCATAGCGGGGGACCTCCTCCTTTGTCTTGAAGAACCGGGCGTTGTCCATCCGGGTGGTCCCGGTCAGCGTCTTTATGCGCGTCCGCGAGCCCAGGGAGGATCCGGGTTCGTTGAAGGCGATATGACCGTTCCCGCCGATCCCGAGGACCTGCAGATCGATGCCGCCGCATTCGCCGATCCGCTTCTCGTACCACGCACAGAAGGCGTCGATGTCCTTGGCCATCCCCTGCGGAACATGGATATGGCGGACATCGAGGTTGATGTCCTTGAAGAAGTTTTCGTGCATGAAATAGTGGTAGCTCTGGTCGTGCGAGGGGGGAAGCCCGACGTATTCATCCAGGTTGAACGTCGTGACCTTAGAAAAATCAAGTCCTTCATCCCGGTGCATGCGGATCAGTTCCCTGTACAGCCCCAGCGGCGTGCTCCCTGTGGCAAGTCCGAGCACCATGTTGGGCTTTTTCCGGAGACGGTCAGCAACGAGCCTGGCTGCTTCCTTGCTCATTGCATCATAATTCTCTTTTACGATAACGAGCATGGGTGTGCTCCCGAAGTGTGTGTATGAGAAAAGTCGGCGGCGGACGGAATGCCCGCCGGCTGAGCGGGTGTACGTTGAAGGCCCCGCGCAATCAGGGACGTCCGGCGGACGCCGCGACGCGAGGTGAAATCAGCATACGAAGAGGGAGCATGAAAGGCAAACAAGGCGTGCAAAGGAGAGCCCGGCACGGGGGAGCGCGGGTGACCCTGCCTTCACCCGCCGACAAAATACGGACAAACCGCCTCCGCGCAGGTACGCGCAGTTCCGCAACTTGCGCCGCGCCGCAGGGCGGGGAGAACAAATTCCGTTCTAACTTACGGCGTCCCGGTCGCCTCCGGCGAGCCGAGGATGATCCCCCTGTAGCGCTGGTACAGGTACGACACCGCAAGGAGGATGATCCCGAGTCCCACGAACGAAAATATCCTGTAGAGCGTGTCGAGAAATGAAAGATCGTAGATGAAGATCTTCAGGATCGACACACCGAAGAGGATGATCGCCTGGATCCTCGCGGGACGGGCCCGCCTCCACAACCCGAGCGCCATGAGGATGATCGAATAAACGAGCCATCCCGCCGAGAGGAAGAGCTGGCGGAGATTCTGCAGCCGCGACATTTCCTCCACGATATTGACGGGGCCGGCGACGAGCGCGAGCCGGTAGATCGCCAGGGCATAATAGTCCCAGATCTCCCCGGTGATCAACACGAGGAAGAGGAGGATGATGCCCGCCTGTATCCCGCCCGCGAGCTGTGCGGCGGCGCCCGCGACCGGCGTGCGTCCCGCGACGATCTTCCGGGCCAGCCCGTACCCGGCGATAACGAGGAGGAGAAGCCCCACGCGCTCGTTCCACACGGGGACCATCTCCCCGATCGGCACATACGTCAGTCCCCGCACGATCGCCGCGCATCCCGCCAGGAAAAGGACCCCGAGTCCCGATGAGACCACGGGACGGTTCTCTTCAAGTCTCCCTCCCAGCATCAGCAGCAGGGCATACGCCCCCCACACCACGGGCATCACCATCGCACGAAGGAACACGAGGTGCTGTTCCCGCGTGACGCCGGCATGCCGGATCATCTGCGCGAAGAAATCGTTGGTCTCCAGCGAGATGAGCAGGAGCAGAACTCCGCACCAGGCGTAATGCAGGACGGTGCGCACGGCCCGGGCTCCGGGCTGTTCAAGTCTCCCCACAAGGAGAGCGGCCAGGGCGAGGCCCGCCACGAGGAGCAAAAACGTGAACGCGCGGATGTTCAGGATGGGCGTAAACGGCTCCGACGGGGAAGCAAAGAGCGCCCCGGCGGCCCCCAGGAGAAAGAGGAACGCCACCGCAAAGAGCACAACCCCCCCGCCCCAGACCGAACGGAGGCGCCACTGTGATCCCGCCCAGGTAAGCGCCAGCGCCTCCACCGAGAGGTACTGCGCGAGGGCCATCCCTTTGAACTGGATGAACGTCGCGCAGATGACGAGGCCTATCGCCGTCAGTGTTGATTGAAGGAACACACCGTCCCCGGCCGACCTCCCGCGGGCCGCAAGGGATGTCGAGCCGTAGAGGATCGCGACAACAAGCGTGGCGGGGACCCTCCAGTCCGGATGGTCAATATTGAGGAGAGCATACAGGAGTATATAGAACAGCGCCCCGTGCAGAGAGGCGAGGCCCAGGCGGAAACGGCTGTACGTCGCGACCCCGCGGATAATCCTGATCGCATGCACTGCGTGAAACATCATCCAGAAAAGCACGAGAAAGAGGAAGGCGGGGATGAAGTAGTTTTCCGCATAGCTTTCCCCCAGCCAGAGCGCATAGATGAGGTACGTTCCGGCGAGGCTGAGCGGCTCAATGGACATCCAGGAATCCATACGCCACGCGACGACGAGGAGTCCGAGATCGAGGACCGCAAGATAGGTGAAGAGGCCGACGGGGTTCACCTCCCCCGTGCTGAGAAGAAACGGGGTCAGAAATCCTCCGAGCC
>DATJPH010000531.1:0-2092 GCA_035506475.1 Bacteroidota bacterium
GATCGTCTGCTTGATGACGCGCGGCCCGGCGAACCCGATCAGGGCGCCCGGCTCGGCGATGATGACGTCGCCGAGCATCGCGTAGCTTGCGGTGACCCCCCCCGTCGTCGGATCCGTGAGGAGCGAGATGAACCCGACCCCGGCCTCCGCCAGGCGCGCGAGCTTCGCGCTCGTTTTTGCCATCTGCATCAGGGAGAGCGCCCCTTCCATCATCCGGGCGCCGCCGCTCGCCGATATCACCAGGAGCGGCGTCTTCGTCTTCCACGCCCGGTCGATGGCGCGGCCGATCTTCTCCCCGACGACAGAACCCATGCTCCCGCCGATGAACGAGAAGTCCATCACCGCCAGCACGAGAGGATGCTTGTTCACCGTCCCCGTTCCCCAGCGGACGGCGTCGTGGAGCCTCGTCTTCTTGATCGCCTCGGGGATCCTGTCCCTGTACCGCTTCGTGTCCGCGAAGCGGAGGGGATCGCCGGACCGCATCCTCCTGTCGTGCTCCTTGAACGAATTCTCGTCAAGAAGGATCGCGACGTATTCCTTGCTCCCGATCCGGAAATGGGCGTTGCACTTCACGCAGGTGAAGAAATTCTTCTCGAGCTCCATCCGGTGTATGATCTCGCCGCACTGCTCGCACTTGGTCCAGAGCCCGTCGGGGATCTCTTTTTTCTGGGTCTCCGAGGCGATGTTCTCTTTCGAACGCTTGAACCAGGACATGGGCGCTCCGTCAACGTGTCTTGAGAAAGAAGTCCTTGATGTACCGCGGTTCCAGCGCGGAGAGCTCGTCGGCCTCCCCCGCCGCAAGCCGCCTCTCGCCGAGTATCGCGACGCTCGCGGCGCTGCACCGGTTCGCCTCCGGGCTGACCGCCCCCAGCAGGGAGCCGGCGCCGGCGTGCGCAAGCACTTTGGCCGCCCCGTCCCCCGTCACGCGGACGGGACCCCCGCGCAGCTCCCCCTCGAGCGCGGCGAGCGTCATGTCCCGCACGTCCCAGCAGGCAACCGTGCCCGCATCCGTCACATCGAAGAGCTGGCAGTAGACCTCGTCGCGCCGGGCGTCGAGGGCCGCAAGGAGGCGCGTCCCGGGCTTCATATTGTCTGTCAGCGCGGCATGCCGCGCCAGTGCCCCGAGCGTCGGGACGCCGGCGATCGGGACCCCCCTGGCATAGGCGATCCCCTTTGCCACGCTCACGCCGATCCTGAGCCCCGTGAACGATCCCGGGCCGATCGACACCGCCACGCCGCCGAGCGCGCCGGCACCCCCGGGGCCGATCACCTCGGCGATCTGGCCCATCAGCGCTTCGGCGTGCACACGCCCCTCGTCCAGCAGAGACTCCCGGACGACGATCCCGTCAGTGACAAGGGCCGCCGAGCAGACCGCGGTCGAGGTTTCAATCCCCAGGAGCGTCACGCCGGTACGTCCGGGGGTCCCTCGAGCTCGATCAATCGCTCGGATTCCGTCCCGCCGTGTGCGAACGCCACGCGGAAGCGGGCCGGGGGGAGGATGTCCAGGACCGCCTCCGCCCATTCGATAAGGCAGACGCACCGGTCGTTGAAATACTCTTCGAGCCCGAGCTCCGCCACCTCCTTCATCCCGTTGATCCGGTACATGTCGATATGCGCCACCATGCCGAACGGCGCGGGGTACTCGTTGATGAGCGTGAACGTGGGGCTTGTCACGCGGGCAGCCACGCCGAGTCCCCGGCAGACGCCCGAGACGAACCGCGTCTTGCCGCTCCCCAGCGTCCCGGTGAGCGCCACCACGTCGCCCGGGCGCAGGCGGAGGGCGAATGCCGTCCCTGCTGCTTCGGTCTCCCCGGCGGAGCGTGAGAGTATCCGGTTCATCCCCTCGGTTCCATCCGTATGACGGGGAGGATCATCTCCTCCATCGAGGCGCCGCCGTGCTGAAAGCTGTCGCGGTACTGGTTGAGGTAGCGGTGGTATTCCGTCGGGTAGACGAAATAGAAGTCTTCTTTCGCGATGATGTAGTTCGTGGCCACCCCCCGGCGCGGGAGCTTGAAGTCTTCCGGGTTCTTCACGAATATCGCCGCTTTCTCCTCCGCCTTCAGGTTCCTGCCGTACTTGTATCTCAGGTTCG
>DATJPH010000532.1:0-2154 GCA_035506475.1 Bacteroidota bacterium
ACCGCTCCTTTGAATTCGAGCGAAAGGAGGTGGACGAGGGCGTCGGAGGGGGTCATGTGCGCCGCGGCGGCAAGGGGGTCGATGTGCTGCGGATCGTCCCCCATCGCATCGAGGAGCGTCCGCTCGAAGAGCGTCACGTCAGGTTCCGCCTTCCGGGCGAGAGGCCTGACCGGAGGTGAGAGCCGCGGCGCGAGCTCAACGAGTATGTCGTCGACCGTTTCCGTCAGCTTTGCCTTCCCCTCCTTGATAAGCAGGTTGGTCCCGCTCCGGGAACAGGAGGAGACCGCCGAAGGGAGGGCGAACACCTCGCGCCCCTGGTCCAGGGCGATCCCCGCGGTGATCATGGCGCCTCCCCCGGGGGCCGTTTCGATGACGAGCGTCGCCAGCGAGATGCCGGCGACGATCCTGTTCCGCCTCGGGAAGTTCGCCGCATCGGGTTTGGCGCCGAAGGGGAGTTCCGTGATGAGAGCGCCGCAGGAGGAGATCTTCCCGGCCAGCCCCCTGTTCTCCGACGGATAGATGACGTCGATGCCCGAGCCGATCACGGCAAGCGTGCGGTTTCCCGAGCGGACGGATGCGGCGTGGGCGGCCGAATCGATCCCGCGCGCCAGGCCGCTCACGACGGTGAGACCGAGCGCACCCAGAGAGGCGGCGAAACGCTCCGCCATGACGAGCCCGTACGGACTCGGTCTCCTTGTGCCCACGACGGCGACCGACCGGGTATCTTCATCACAGAGCGAACCGCGGACGAACAGGAGGGGGGGAGGATCGAATATGTTCCTGAGGGAGGACGGGTAGCCGGGATCCCAGAGCGTCAGCGCGTGCGCCCCTGCACGCCCGCACCGGGCCATCTGGTCGTCGGCGAACCTTGCCGCCGCGGCGGCGGCGCCCGAACGGAAGAACGAGGCGATCGAGGCGGCGGTTTTCCCGTCGATCCCGTCGATCCTGCGGAGCGCACACTGAGGCGCCGCGGAAATCCGTGCGGCGCTGCCGTATCCCGTGAAGAGCGACCGGAGCCGGTTGGGCCCGACCCCGGGTATGCGCGAAACGATGAGGATGTCGCGGGGGTCGACGTTCATCGAATCTACCCCGGCAGATCGATGCCGTCGACGACGGCGACAACCATGCTGTGCACCGGGACGTCCTTGCGGCCCAGTATCTGCGCGGCCGCCTGCCCCTCCTGGACGACAAGGACGGTGTCGCCCGTTCCCGCATCGACGGAGTCGAGCGCCAGGAGATCGCGCCCCAGCACCGCGCCGTCAAGGTCCACCGGCTGGACGATGAGTATCTTCTGCTCTTTCAGCGCCGGCGATTTCTGCGTTGCGACGATCGTCCCGGTGACCCTGCAGAGAATCATCGGATCCCCGCGAGTGTTTTGATCTCCCCCGTGAACGCCGCCACGGCGGCCGAGGCCCGGTCCATCGTCGGTGCTTCGGCGATGATCCGGACGATAGGCTCCGTGTTCGATTTCCGGAGGTGGACCCAGTAGTCTGCGAAGTCGATTTTGAGCCCGTCGTCCGTGTTGATCTTCCCCTCGCGTGCATGCGAGGCCTGCAGGCGGCGGAGGACCTCCCCGGGCTGGACCTCGCCAAGCTCTATCTTCCCCTTGGCGATCTGGTATGAGGGGAGGGAGGCCTTCAGCGCGGAGAGCGTCCCGCCGGAGTCGGCAAGGAGCTGGAGAAGGAGCCCGATCCCCACGATCGCATCCCGTCCCAGGTGGACGTCGGGGAGTATGACCCCCCCGCTCCCTTCACCGCCGATCACCGCCCCGGTCTCCTTCATCCTCTTGGCGACATTGATCTCGCCGACAGGGGTCCGGAGTACTTCGGCCCCGTGCGCGCGGGCGATATCGTCGACGGCCCTCGTGGTCGAGAGGTTGACCACGACCCTGGGGGGGGCTCCCCCCCTGGTGCCGGCCCGGCGACGGAGGACGAACTCGACGGCCGAAGCGATCGTATATTCTTCGCTGTACGGCTCTCCCCGTTCGGTGATCAGCACCAGTCGATCGACATCGGGGTCGACGGCGATCCCCAGGTCGGCCTTCTCCTTCTTCACTCTGGCGGCAAGGTCCGTCAGGTTCTCGGGGATCGGTTCGGGGGTATGCGCGAAAACCCCGGACACGTCGCAGTTGAGCGGGACCACCTCGCATCCCAG
>DATJPH010000533.1:0-2165 GCA_035506475.1 Bacteroidota bacterium
AGCGCCCCCGTGCCGAACCAGAGGAAGGAGAGGCCGGCGACGCCGAGCAGGGCGGCCGTCCCCGGCACGGCGGGTGCAAGGCTCACGTAGCCGAGCGCATATTCGACGGCGACGATCCCCGCCATCATCAGGAACCCGAGGAGAGAGCCGATCCCGAGCTCGCGCATCGTTCTGCCGTGTATCCAGAGCCCCACGGCGCGGACCGGCTTCCGGTTGACGTACCGTGTGAGGAGAATTGTCGCGGCGGCCGCGGCGCACAGGACCATCGCCTTCTCCGCCATCGGGCTGTCGATCCCGGCGAGCCTTAGCGGGACTATGAGGGCTGTCCCGCACAGGAGGACCGTGCACATGAACCCCACGATTTTCCACCCCGGGCGGATGTCCCCGTGCCGGTCCGTGAAGAACACCCTGAGCAGAGGGATCATGCGTACGGGAGCCGGGACACTCTCTGGAGCGAGATCCGGATATCCGCCGAGCGGGAGGGATAGCTCCCCCCCAGGAGGCGGACATGGATCCTGACGTAGTAGATCTCCCCGGCGTTCCCCGTCGTCTTCACGTAGTAGATCGTGTTGTCGGAGAGCGTCACGGTCGTCTGCGTGAATGTGTTGTCGCCGGGGAACGCCGCCAGCGGCGCGTTCAGGTCGGCCGACGGCGTCGAGACCGTGGAAAAGAGCGTCTGGTGCCACCCGGGGTTGTAGATGCTCGCGCTCACAAGCTGGAGCGATGAGCCGCCGGGCCCGTACAGGTAAAAGTCGAGCGTCGAGTCCGCGTTGACGTCGGCGAAGCCGACGGCGTGCGGGTTCGTCGTGGCCGTGCCCGCGTCGAGCCCCGGAAGTCCCGTCTGCAGCGCCGAATTGTATTCGGTGACGATCACCGCCGACGCGTCGAACCGCCACGCCGGCGCCCACGTGATCTGGGCCGCGTCGCTCAACTGTCCGCTCCTGAGGAGCGAGCGGATCGAGAACGTCACCGCCCCGGGGGCCAGCGGGCCCGCGGTGAACTGCACGGCGGTCCTTGGCAGCGTATCGACGGTGGTCCCCCACGAGAAGATGTATCCCCGGAACGTCGTGTCGGCCGCATCGGCCGGCGCGGTCCAGCCCACAAGGACGTGCGTGCTGTCCAGTGAGAGCGCCGTCAGAGCCGAGGGGGGACGGAGCACCGGCGTCCCCGCCGGCCCGGCGAGGTTGTTCCCGCAACCCGCACAGATGATCGCAAATGCGACTGCCAGAACGGTTTTCATCATGACCCCCCCTGTGCAGTGATCGTTCGACGGTGCGTTACCATCGGCACCCCTCATTCGGTCTTCGCGCGGAGGAACGGGAGAAGCTCGTCGTTCTTCATCCGCTCCTGGCGCATCGAGTCACGTTCGCGGACGGTGACGGTCCGGTCCTGGAGCGTCTGGGAATCGACCGTGATGCAGAACGGCGTCCCCGCCTCGTCCTGCCTCCTGTACCGCCTCCCCACAGCGCCGCTGTCGTCGTAGAACACGCGGAGACCCCCGCGGAGATCCGCGACGATCTCCCGGGCGATCTCGGGCATCCCGTCCCTGTTGACAAGTGGGAAGACGGCGGCCTTGACGGGAGCCAGGCGCGGATGGAGCCCCAGCACGACGCGGGTCTCGGTCTTCCCGTCCGCCGTCGGCGCTTCCTCCTCCCTGTAGGCGTCCACGAGGAACGCCATGAACGACCGGCTGGCCCCCGCGGAGGTTTCGATGATCAGGGGGGTGTACCGTTCCTTCGTCTGCTCGTCGAAGAACTTCATCGCTTTCCCGGAATACTGCTCGTGCCGCGAGAGGTCGAAATCCCCGCGGTTGTGTATCCCTTCGATCTCGCCCCACCCGAAGGGGAACTCGTACTCGATATCGTACGCATCGCGGGCGTAGTGGGCGAGCTCGCCCGCCTCGTGCCTGTGGAAGCGGAGCTTCCCCTCCTTCATGCCGAGAGAAAGGAACCACCGGAGCCGCTCCCCCTTCCAGTAGTTGAACCATGTCCCGTCGGAGCCGGGCGGGACGAAGAACTGCATCTCCATCTGCTCGAACTCCCGCGTCCTGAACAGGAAGTTCTTCGTGTTGATCTCGTTCCGGAACGCCTTGCCGATCTGGGCGATGCCGAACGGGGGGCGCTGCCGCGACGAGCTCTGCACGTTCAGGAAGTTCACGAATATCC
>DATJPH010000534.1:0-2411 GCA_035506475.1 Bacteroidota bacterium
CATAGGGCTCGACGTCTGCCTGGCAATCATGAACGTCCTCTACGACGGGCTCGGCGACGCTAAATACCGTCCCTGCCCGCTGCTCAAGAAAATGGTTGCCGCCGGCCACCTCGGCAGGAAATCGGGACGGGGGTTCTACGACTACGCAAAGCAGTGATCTGCAATTCATAAACGCAAACCGGACGGCGGGCACATGGATTTCTCACTGAACGAAACGCACACGATGATCCGGGAAACGGCCCGGAAATTTGCGGACGAGCGGATCGCCCCGGGGACGATCGAGCGCGACGAGAAGGAAGAATTTCCGCGGGAGATCGTCCGGGAGATGGGGGAACTGGGATTTATGGGGATGATGGTCCCCGAGGAGTGGGGCGGGAGCGGTCTCGACACGGCAAGCTACGTGTTCGCCCTTGAAGAGATATCAAGGGTCGACGCCTCGGTCGGCGTGATTATGTCGGTCAACAATTCCCTCGTCTGTTACGGAATCAACAAAGAGGGCTCCAGGGAGCAGAAAGAGCGGTTCCTGAAGGACCTGGCCTCGGGGAAGAAGCTCGGCGCGTTCGCCCTCTCCGAGCCTGAAGCGGGGAGCGACGCGTCGAACCAGCGGACCACCGCCGAAAAGAAAGGGGAAGAGTACGTTCTCAACGGGACAAAGAACTGGATCACCAACGGTTCTACGGCTGATCTGGTCCTTGTCATGGCGGCAACGGACAGGGAAAAGGGGGCAAAAGGGATCAGCACATTCATCGTCGAAAAGGGGACACCGGGGTTCAGCGTCGCGAAGAAGGAGAAGAAGCTCGGGATCCGGAGCTCCGACACGGTCTCCCTCTCGTTCGCCGACTGCCGGGTGCCGGCCGCCAACCGCATCGGCGCCGAAGGGGACGGCTTCCGGTTTGCGATGAAGACGCTCGAAGGGGGGAGGATCGGGATCGCCGCACAGGCCCTGGGAATCGCCCAGGCCTGCCTGGATGCCTCGGTCAGATATGCAAAAGAGCGGAAGGCATTTGACAGGCCGATCGCCGAGCTCCAGGCCATACAGTTTAAGATCGCAGATATGGCCACGAATATCGACGCCTCCAGGATGCTGACGCTCAAGGCCGCACTGATGAAGGACGCCGGAGAGTCCTTCGGGGCAGATGCAGCGATGGCCAAACTGTTTGCCTCACACACCGCCGTGGAAAGCGCGCTGGAAGCTATACAGATTCACGGTGGATACGGGTATGTCCGGGAGTACCTCGTGGAACGATACCTGCGTGACGCAAAAATCACCGAGATCTACGAGGGAACCTCCGAAATTCAGCGGGTCGTTATTGCCAGGTCGCTCCTGCGATAGACGTCCGACGTGTGATGGGCGACATGGACGGCAGGAGAATTCTTGACTTTGTAAGAAATATGTGAGAGATTCACCAATCGATTTTCACCCATTCCGTTGCCAACACTCTCAATCGCTAAAACCCACCAGGAGGATCTATGGACTCACGCATGAAAATGTTATGTCTTATAGTTCTTTCGATGTTCGCTCTTGAGTCAGCGAGATCGCAGCCGTACGCCGGCGCGTTCATCGGTTTCAACACATCCGGATTGAAGGGTGCGATAAAGACGACCACGCAGGGAGGGACAACAGTCGGGAACGTTGCCGACGGCGGCAGCACTGCATTCACGTTCGGTGTTAATGCAGGGTATCAGATTTTTCCGTCAAATTTTGCCGGAGGATGGTACAAGCTGGATCTCAATCTCGACGCGTCGTACCAGACATTTTCGTACCTCGAGAACGGATATAACTCCGCAAACGGCTCCGGCAAGTTTGCGGCAAACGGCCTGAGCGGCGGGGGCACATCCATCATCGCGCTGGATATCATGCCGATCAACAGGTTGACGATCCCGCGTTTCAAGTTGCTCTCGCCGTACATCGGGATCGGACTCTCGCTTAACATCATGAACACGCACGACGTGACGGTCGGTCCCCCCTCCCAGAGCGGAACCCTGGCGGGATACTCGGATTTCAAGATGGGCCTTCTCGTCTTCTACGGGGTCGTCATTCGGGCATCGGACCTGGTCGAGCCCTACCTGCAGTTCAAACATATGATACCGTTCGGAAGCGAGACCCAGTTCACAACGACGTACCAGCCCACCGGTGGACAGGCGGGCGGGAGCCAGACAGTCCAGTTCGCAGTCCAGGATGTCCCGGGACATTTCAGTCTCACCGGCGGCGTCAGAATCAATTTCTAGGTTGATCCGGGTGCGGGCCCTTACGCAAGAGCGGGCCTGCTCACCCTCTCATTGTTCCGTGCCATACGTGGCACAGCGTCAGGTGGAGTCACCGGTTACGTGAATCCTGTGCGAGAGCACTTGAGCATTTGCGCCAAATTATTTGCCAAATCAAACCTTGACATTTCAGGCACCATTTCTTA
>DATJPH010000535.1:0-4109 GCA_035506475.1 Bacteroidota bacterium
CGAGTGCTTCTACAGGACGAAGGAGGGCGCGCGTCTGCCGGTGGAGCTGAGCATTCAGCGTTTTGATATAGGCGGCGCCCCGGCCGTCATCACCAATGCACGGGATATCACCGAACGAAAACGCGCGGATGACCTCATCAGATCCGCTCTGAGAGAAAAGGAGGTCCTGCTCCGTGAGATTCACCACAGGGTCAAGAACAACATGCAGGTGATCTCGAGCCTCCTCAACCTTCAGGCGAGTCAGACGCAGGATGCGGTGACACGGACGATGCTGGAGGAAAGCCGTCAGCGGGTGAGGTCGATAGCGATCATACACGAGAAGCTGTACAACTCGGAGAACCTGGCGAGCATCGACTTCGGCGTCTACCTCAAGAGTGTGGCCGATGAGCTGCTGAGAACGTTCGGCAGGCCCGATGTATCCTGCGTGCTCGACCTGGACGCGATTCCTTTCGAGATTGATAAAGCAATTCCGGCCGGACTGATCGTCAATGAGCTGCTGACGAATGCACTGCGGCACGCTTTTCCGGAAGGGGCGAAGGGGACGGTGCGGGTGGTGCTCCGGTCGCTCGGTGACGGCCGCGTGGAGCTTGTTGTCAGGGACGACGGCGTCGGGTTTCCTCCGGGGCGGGATATCGCCGGCGCAACGACAATGGGCCTGGCGATCATCCGGACGCTTGTCGAACAGATGCAGGGAGAGCTTACAATGGAGACCGCGCACGGGACTGTGTGCACGATCACGTTCAGACTTGAGCGGAAAGCCGATCCCCCGCCTCAGGCGTAGTTCGCAAGGGCTCCCCTGGCCAGGCTGAGGACCATCTCCCTGAGCGCGGGCGGCTCCAGCACCGTGACGCCTTCTCCCCTGCTTACCGCCCAGCTTGCTATTTCCTGGAGCGAGTTCACCGTTGCCTCGAAGACCATCGATCCGTCCTCGTTCTCCGTAATCACCTGTGTTTCCATCATCTGCCGCGGTTTGAGCCTCCCGGCCCAGACCGTCGACAGGTGTATCCTGATCCGGTGTTTTTCCGCTCCCACCCAGCTCCGGAATGAGTAGCGGAACATCTCGTCGATCTGCTCCTGCGGCACCCTCTTGAACCGCTTCCCGGAGGATTTGATCGAGAGGATTTTGTCGAGCAGGTACTGCTTGATCCTCCCGTCGTTCACCGCCAGGACCCGCCAGTACCCCTCGCTGCTGAAGATGATCAGGGGATGCAATTCCCGCCCGTGTTCGATCTCGTGTTCGTCCTTCTGATAATCGATGACGGCGGCTGTGTTATTCTCGATGCATCGCTGGAGCATAACGACGATGCCCAGGGCCTGGTGTCGCTGTTTCTTCACGAGGAGCGTCGTTGCCCTGTCGAACCCGCTCATGGAGTTGCAGATCCCCATGTATTGAAGAACAAGCTCCCGGATGAGGCCGGGCTCCATTTTCCCGTCCAGGCAGAGCCCCTTCTTTTTTTCGGAGTGTATGGGGATCCCGAGGCCCCGAAGTTCCTGCATGTCCCGCTTGATCGTCGGTATGTCCCTCTCGAAAATCACCGCAAAATCGGCGTCCTTCAGCCCGTCGGTGTTCATGATCGTGAGGCCGAGCATTTCGATCTGGCGCTTGACTTTCGTCTGCACTTCAAGCATAGGGCACCCGTCCGAATAGTATCATCCGATGAGACTGTTCTGTCGACAAGATATGGTAACTTGGGCTCAGAAAACAGAACCGCGGTTCCGCATCAGGGATCACCAAAGGAGGACGGCAATGGAATACAGAACAGGTCCGGAATTTTCGCAGGCGGAAGCGGGCGAAGTCCTTGATTTTCTCAGGGGGCGCCGCCTGAAGAAGTACGCCCTGCCCCCAGATCGCCTCCACGTCGTCAACGACGGCAGGGAGCATTTCCTCCGTATTTCCAACGGGAAAACGGGGGAATACCCCGTGCGGGGATCGTTTGTGTTCAAGCTCCTGAAGTGGTACGGCTTCCCCTCCCGCCAGATCGGCCACCTGAGCATTGATACGATGTCGTCAGTCCTCAATGACTATCTCGTGGCTATCCCGGGGGGAGAGGTCAACGTCACGCTCGAAGACGGAGAGGCGGTGTCGCTGACAAGCAACAAATACAACGAGTTATCCGATCTCGAAGTGCTGGAATGCGCCGGCCGGGCAGGTGTCGCATGCGTGTCAAGGAACGACTATTTCATGAGGGTCTACAGCGACACCGACTACGAGGTTGAACCTGTCCCCGGCGACGTCTGCGGCATCGGGTACAACGTCTTCAATTCGGAAACCGGCTTCCGCTCCCTCGCCGTCCGCCTCTTTGTCCGGAGGTATGTCTGTTCCAACGGTGCGGTCATCGGCAGGACCGAAGGGGAGGGGACGCGGGTTCACTACGGCCACCCCGACATGGAGCTCAACCGGTTCCTCGAAGAGACGATGAATATCGGGGAATCGCTGAAGGCCGGCGTGGAGAGGCTTCTCGAAAAGAGCGCGCGCCTTCCCTGCGCACCGTTGGTCGCCGGCGTGTCCGCACAGCTGAAACCCCTCATCGGCAGGAGAAAGACGGATGAGCTTCTCGACGGCCTCGAGGAGGACGCAACGGCGTATGATCTCGCCAACCGCATCACAAGCCTGGCCCAGTCGCTTGATCTCAGGCGGCGGCTGCTTGCAGAATCGATCGGCGGAGAGCTTCTGGCCCCGGCCGCGGAACTTGTCGGTCCGGCAGCAACCGAATTCGCACATTCACTCACAGGAGAATAAGACCCATGGACACACTGACCGATGCAGTCGAACAATATTTCGCGGCCGAAGGATGGGACGTCTCGCGATCTGCGAGCGAACCGGCGCTCCGCATGGGCGTGTCGACCAAAAACGCCCGGTGGCAATGCGTTGTCAATGTCGACGAGGATGAGGGAATTGTCTTTCTTCATTCCGTCTGCCCGCTCAAATCGGCTCCCGAGAGCCGTCCCCGGACCGCGGAGTTCCTCATGAGACTCAACAGGACGGTGTACCTCGGGCATTTCGTCATGGACTTCGACAGCGGCGAAATCCGCTTTGAAACCTACGTCCACGGGGAGAACGGGGCGGTAAGGAGCGAGGCGATGCAGTCGTTCGTCAACAGGAATATCGCCACGATGGACAGGTACGTGTGCGACATCGCGCGCGTCATTTCGACGGAGATCACGCCGGCCGAGGCGATGACCCAGGTTCTGACGGGTGCCGCGGCCGGCAGGGGATACATTTACAATTGAAGGAAGGGGGGCACCTCCCCCTTCCCGCGCGCTGAGGTCCCGATTCGACTGCTGTTGCATCTCTCCCCCCTCACCGCTATACTGATGCACACGAGTTGAATCGAACACTACCAGGTTCAGGAAAAATGAACGGAACAGACGACACGCAACACAGGGGAATACTCCGGAGGATCGCCCGCAGGGTGATGCTGGAACGGGGACTCGACCCGGATTTCCCGGCCGGGGCACTTGCCGATCTGAACGCCATCAGGGGAGCGGCTACAGCTACGGGCGCTTCGCATCGCGACCTGCGGGGCCTTCTCTGGTGCTCGATCGACAACGACGATTCCCGCGACCTGGACCAGCTCACCGTCGCCGAAGCCCTCCCGGGTGGCGACACGAAGATCCTTGTCGCGATCGCTGAAGTCGATGCACTTGTCGCCAAGGGCTCGCCGATCGACGATCACGCGCGGCGCAATACGACCTCGGTATACACCGTCGCCGAAATTTTTCCGATGCTTCCCGAAAGGCTCTCGACAGACCTGACGTCGCTCAATCTCGACGCGGACAGGCTCGCGATGGTCATCGAATTTGTCGTCGCACGGGACGGCTCGCTCCGCTCACCGGATATCTACCGGGGGACCGTCAGGAACAGGGCAAAGCTCGCCTACAATGCAGTTGCGGCCTGGCTGGAGGGGAAGGGCCCGGAGCCGGAGGAGATCGCCAAGGTCGCCGGGATCGCTGAGAATATCCGCCTGCAGGACACTGCGGCGCAGGCGCTCAAGCGCCTCAGGCATACGCACGGGGCGCTGAACCTTCACACAATCGAAGCACGGCCTGTTTTCGAGGCGGATATGCTCAAGGACTTCACCGTCGACGAGATGAACAGGGCGAAGGAC
>DATJPH010000536.1:0-2352 GCA_035506475.1 Bacteroidota bacterium
AACGAGATGTGTTCCGGTTCAACGAAGGGAGTCCCGCGGGCCGCGAATCTCTCCCGGGAACTCTGCGAATGTAGAAGATTTTCCCGCTCAATGCAAGTCGCACCCCCTGTTTTTCAGGCAGCGATTTACCCCCGGTTTATAAGGGGATTCCGGCGTTTTCGGGCCTGATTGTTAATCGGGCTCATCCGGAGTATATTGCACCGACCGGTTTGCTGACCATTGACAAAGGCCTTTTTCACGCACATGGAGAAGGCCTGCTCAGTTTCCGCCCCTCTCATACTCATCGCCGGGAGCTGCATATGAACCTGCATCGTCTGATCCGCATTCACTGCCGCATGGCCGGGCTGGCGTTCCTCTTGCTGCTGCTGACCTCCTCCGGATCTGCCGGCGAGGGGAATGCGAAACTGGAAATCAAAACACTGACGCTCTTCAAGAACGGTCTCGGGTTCGTCGTCTCGGGCGCCGAGCTTCCCGGGAACGTGAGCTCCGTCCGGATCGGGCAGCTCCCCATCCCCTCGTTCGGTACGTTCTGGGTCGGTTACCCGAAGGAGGTGAAGGTCCGGAGTCTCGTCACCTCGATGGAAGACGTGGAACGGGGCGTCCCGGCGCTCGGCATGGGACAGCTGGTGCAGGCGAACACGGGCCGCAGGGTTCTCGTGCACACCGCCGACAGGGATTTCGACGGGGTCGTCCTCCCCCAGGCGAGCCCCTCGGGTGCGCCCCTTTCGCCGGATCCGTATTTCATGAGCCCGCGGGCGGCGGATCCGTACGGCCCCGCCGTCCGGCCCTTCGGCGAAATACTCCTTCTTAAAACGGAGAAGGGAACCGTGGCGCTCAACGCCGGGTCGATCCTCCGCGCGGAGTTCCCCGACCGCGAACCTGTTGCGACCGTCCCCTACAGAACAACGTCGCCGTCCATCCGGATCGAACTTGAAAAGCCGGCAGGGGGGGAGAACGTCACGGTGAGCTGCCTTGTCCACGGGGTCACCTGGATTCCCTCCTACCTCGTGGATCTCACGGATCCGAAGACGGCAAAATTCAGCGCGCATGCGGAGGTCGTCAACGAGATGGCGGACCTCGAGGGCGTAAGCCTCCGCCTGGTAACGGGGTTCCCGAATATAAAGTTCGGCGAACTTCTGAGTCCCGTTGCGATGAGCCAGACGCTCGCGGATTTCCTCCGTTCGTTGTCGGAGGGGGGAACCGCGGGTGTGGGAGCGCGGTCGATGCTCATGAACCAGGTCGCTCTTACGTCCAATTCCCGTGATGCCGGCGAGGCGTCCGCACTCGTCCCGGGATACGCCGCCGCGTCGCAGGGGATGGTGGCCGAAGATCTCTATATCTATCCCGTGAAGGACTTTTCGCTCAAGAAAGGCGAGACGGCATGGATACCGCTCTTTACGGCCGAGATGCCGTACAAGCACATCTACACCTGGAAGATCGGAGATTTCCTCGACGAGAATGACCACTACCGTCCGCTGCAGGACCAGGGGGAGAGGAAGGGTGCGGAAGAAGTCTGGCACTCATGCCGGCTCGTCAACAACCTCTCCATGCCGCTGACGACGGCCTCGACAGAATTCACCGCCAACGGAGAGTTTACAGGTCAGGATGTCTGCTCCTACACGGCGCCGAAGACGGAAACGACGATCAGGATCAACAAGGCGCTGAACGTTCTCGCCGACCAGGCGGAAAGCGAAGTGGAGCGGAAGCGGGACGCCTCCGTGATTCACGGCTATCACTATGATCTCGTGAAGATCAAAGGCGAACTCAAGCTCCGCTCGAGGATCGACAGGCCGGTGAGCGTCGAGATAACGAAAGAGCTCTCGGGCGATCTCCTTGAGACTCTCCCCCGCGCCGGCGACGTGAAGACTGCAAAAGGGCTGAGGCAGGTCAATACGAAGCACGTCCTCACGTGGGTGGTGCAGCTCGAGCCCGGCGAAGAGCAGAACTTGTCGTACCAGTATCAGGTACTCTTCAGGGAATAGGAGGGTATCCCCCTGGCCGCATTACAATCGCTCGCGCCGCTTGAACTCCTCTTCGACGCCGGAGGGGGGATCGATCTCCCCCTTCCCCCTGATCTTGCCGGCCTCTACGGCCGTCTCCACGTTCCGCGGCCCGCGGGCCGCCCCTGCGTGATTGCGAACTTTGTCTCCACGCTTGACGGCGTGGTTGCTCTCGGGATCCCGGGCGTTGCCGACGGTGATGCGATAAGCGGGGCGAACGATCACGACAGCATGGTGATGGGTCTTCTCCGCGCGGCCTCCGATGCCGTCATCGTGGGAGCGGGAACAGTGCGCCAGTCCCCCCTCCACATCTGGACTCCCAAATTTGTCTTCCCTCCGCTGGCGAAGTCGT
>DATJPH010000537.1:0-2583 GCA_035506475.1 Bacteroidota bacterium
AGAGGATAGAGGAAGCGGGTGTCGGGGTGACGGAAGTCCTGGACCGGAAGTATTTCCGGTCTATCTACTTTCGCGAGGCGGGGGGGATCCTTTTCGAAATCGCGACCGACCCCCCGGGGTTTACCGTTGACGAGCCGCCCGACGACCTGGGCAGGAGCCTGCAGCTTCCGTCCTGGCTTGAAGCCGATCGCGAGAAACTGGAGCGGCTCCTCCCGGCCGTCCACCTCCCCGGCGAACGACCGCGGTGATATCCTGCGTTACTCCATGCCGAGCGCATGAAACATCGGGTCCCATGGGGGGAGTTTCTCCGGGGCCGTGCCGAACAGGGAGAGGACTTCACCGGGGATGTACTTTTTATGCACGACGATGACCTGCACATACCTGTCGAACCATTCGTCGGTCATCGTGAAGTAGCCCTTCTTCCCCGGCTTCTCGCTCCAGGAGTTTTCCACGAGCCACTTTGTCGGCTTCCCCGCCGCGATATCGATCCCCGTGAATACCATGTTATGGTTCGGCGAGCTCGAGTACGTCTCGAAAAGCTCCTTGCGTGAAAGCGAAAAGTCCATCCCGTACATCGAGCTGTAATCGTATATGCCGGGAGCCATGAGACCGGTTTCGCTGACCGTTTCCTGGCCGACGTCGCATCCAAACCAGACCGGGGTATCTTCGAGAAGCGCGTTCATCGCCAGCGACTTGAGCGTTTCGAGCGGGCAGTTGACGAAGTGCATGTCCGGCCTGTCCGCCACGGCCTTGTCGAGTTCGATCGCGTAGTGTTTGCCGAAGGGGAGCGTGGGGATGGAGTACAGGGCATAGTAGTCGTCGAGAGCCTCGTTCACGACCTCCCTGTAGAACTGCGCCGGGGTGTACGTCTTCGGCTCCGTGAGTGCCTTGTCCGTCCCTTCAAAGCGCCACGTGAACGTCGAGGGGGGGATCCCGAAGTTCAGCGCGAGGATCCTGTACACGTCCCGGAGCGCGTCCTGTCTGAGCGCCGCGCGCCGCGTGCTGTCCGGCGCCTCCCTCAGGCGGAGCGCGACCTGTTTGAGCTTCATCGCCAGGACGCGGTTGACGGTCCCGGTGTTGGAAGAGCTGAACGTCTCCGGCATGACGTCCTTCGGCACCACGCCGTATTTCTTCACGAGCTCGATGAACCCGAGCCAGTTCCCCCCGTCCTGCACCGGTTCCTTCAGGAGGAACTCCATCGTCCTGTCGGTCAGCGGCCTGTCGCGGAGCCTGATGACCGCGTCAAGGAACAGGTTTGCCTTTTCGAGCTTGTCGTAGAAGAAGAGATAGTTCTGGGAGAACTCGACGTCGTCGGCGTGGAGCGTACGCTCCGCGACGGGCCTGAGCGTGTTCAGGGCAGAGAACATCCAGCACCGTCCGCTCGATTTCTGGTCCGTGATTTTCTGGTCCTTGAGGCGGTGAGAGAAGTACGCATCGACGCCTGTCGTCACCTGCCAGCTTGTGGCGATGCGGCTCCCGTCGGTCTGTGACAGCGCGTTCTGCACGGAGCGGAACCGGGCATCGACGGTGCAGGATCTCCGGAGATCCTGAAGGTCGTCCGCTGTTATGCCCGGCTGGGCATGTGCGAGGAGCGGGCATGCGGCGACGGCGGCGCCCGCCAGGAGTGCAAGCAGGTGTTTCATCGGTCTTTCGGCATATGGTTTGACGGGAATGTCCGCACCTACACTTCCGCGGTGACGGGAACCTCGCCCCTGTTCTTCCGGAGGATCCGGGAGTAGAGGGATATCTGCGGATCGGAAAGGAAGCGCCAGAGAAGCCTTGACCACGACCGGTGCGACACGAGGTTGTCGTACCATTCCGGCGCCATGGCCTTGAGCCGCGGGAGCCTGTTCCAGGGGACCGACGGGAGGTCATGGTGTTCGTTGTGGTACCCGACGTTGAGCGCGACGGTATTCAGCGGGCCGTAATAGCTGTAAGTCTCCTGCGGGGGGGAGGTCAGGTAGTGTTCCTGTATCCACCGCGCACCCAGGGGATGGAGGCCGATCGAGAAGAAGAACGAGAGCCCGAGGTACAGGAGGGCCCCCGGGCCGAAATAGACTGCGACAAGGATATCGTATCCCGCGACGATCACCCAGTCGACGGCGGTCCAGGCGTTGGCAAACGAGATCTCTTTCAATCTCGGCGGACGGAGGGCCTGGAAGACAGGGAAGAAGAGGAGCCAGAGCGCTTTGCCGGCGAACGAGGAGCCGATGAGTTTCGCCTCCCACCTGCTCGGGAGGTCCGCGTCAAGGTCGTAGTCTCCCTGGAAACTGTGATGCTTGAGATGATAGCTCCGGAATGAGACGGAGCTCGGCACGAGATTCGGAAAATCCGCAATGATCCCCGCCAGGATGTTCGCGGACTTCCGCTTGAAGATGAGGTTGTGAGCGCACTCGTGAATCAGGACGAACAGGCAGTGGTTGGCGTATGCGCCGATGACGTACGCGGAGAGAAGCGCAACCCACCACGGCTGACTGCTGACGACAAACGCGATTGCCGACTGAAGTGCGACGACGCCGATAATAAGGAAAAAAGAAACCGGGTTGCGGCTGATGAGTTCGCGCACCTCCGGATGCTGTTTCA
>DATJPH010000538.1:0-3164 GCA_035506475.1 Bacteroidota bacterium
TCCCGTACGCCGGGAAGACGCTCGAATCCGGAAAGGCGTATTACTGGAGGGTCCGCGCCTGGGACAGCCGTGGAAATCCAGGCAACTGGAGCCCGACGGCGTCATTCTCTACGGGGCTCCTCAGGCCTGAAGAGTGGAAGGGGGAGTGGATAGGACTCGACGGTATCGACACCGCGTACCACCTCACCGGCACAAACTGGATATGGTTCCCCGAAGGGAGCCCTGAGAAGTCAGCACCTGTAGGGACACGGTACTTCCGGCGCGTCGTTGAAATCCCGACGGCCAACACCGTCGCAAGCGCCCGGCTCCACATCACGGGGGATAATGAATGCACGGTATTCGTCAACGGTGTGGAAATCCACCGGAGCGACGACCTGAGGATGGTCCCCGACCTGGATCTCATCAAGAGGCTTCACCCCGGCAGTAACCTCATCGCAGTCTCCGTCAGGAACGTCGGAGGCGGGCCGAACCCCGCGGGGCTGATCGGTCTGCTTGAAATCCGGCATACAGACGGGACCGTGACGAGCGTACCGACGGATGCCTCATGGAAGGCCGCCGGGAATGAACTCCCCGGATGGGAACAGGCCTCGTTCGACGACAGAAACTGGGTGAGCGCGAAAGTCCTCGGCCCGGCCGGCATGCAGCCGTGGGGGGAGATGTACGGCCCCGAAGACAGGAGGCTCCCCGCACGGTACCTGAGAAAAGTGTTCGAAGTACAGAAGAAGATCCGCCGTGCCACGGCGTACATATGCGGTCTCGGGCTCTCGGAGCTCTCCATCAACGGCCGGAAGGTCGGGAACGATGTCCTCTCACCCGCGCTCAGCCAGTACACGAAGCGCGTCTACTATGTGACGCACGATGTCACCGATTTCCTCTCTCCGGGGACCAATGCGATCGGGGTGGCGCTCGGCAACGGACGGTTCTTCGCGCCGCGGTTGAGCCAGCCGACGTTCACGCAGTCGTTCGGGTTCCCGAAACTCCTCTTCCAGCTCCACATCGAGTTTGACGACGGGACGTCGTCGGACGTCGCAAGCGACGGCTCATGGAAGCTCACGGCCGCAGGACCGATCCGGGCGAACAACGAGTACGACGGCGAGGAGTACGACGCGCGGATGGAGCTCCCGGGGTGGGACTCACAAGGATACGACGACTCCGGCTGGGAGCATGCGCACGTGGTCGCTTCGCCAGGCGGAGCGGTCCGCGCGCAGATGATCGACCCGATACGGGTCACAGGGACGCTGAAGCCGGTCTCGATAAAGGAGCTGAGGCCGGGAGTGTTCATCGTCGACATGGGACAGAACATGGTCGGCTGGTGCAGGATAAGCGTGAACGGACCCAGGGGGACGAGCGTCACGCTCAGGCACGCAGAGACACTCAAGGAGGACGGGTCGCTTTATCTTGACAACATACGGGGCGCGAAGGTCACCGACGTCTACACGCTGAAAGGGGGCGGGCCCGAGACGTACGAACCCCGGTTCACATACCACGGGTTCCGGTTCGTGGAGGTCACGGGGTTCCCCGGAGTCCCCGGGCCGGACGCGATCGAGGGGCGCGTCGTGAACGACGACGTGAAGACCGCGGGAGAGTTCGCCTGCTCCAATGCGGTGATCAACCGGATATACAGGAACATCGTCTGGGGCGTGAGGGGAAATTACAGGAGCATGCCCACCGACTGCCCCCAGCGGGACGAGAGGCAGGGATGGCTCGGGGACCGCTCCGCAGAGTCCAGGGGGGAGACGTACCTCTTCGGGATCAACGCCCTGTACGCCAAATGGCTCCAGGACATGGAGGATGCACAGAGGGAGGATGGAAGCGTGAGCGACGTCTGCCCGTCGTACTGGCCCCTCTACAACGACAACGTCACCTGGCCCAGCAGCACGGTGATCATACCGGGGGCCCTCCATGATCAGTACGCCGACGCGGAGATCATCCGGAGGCACTACCCGAGCATGGTGAAGTGGATCGACCATATGAGCGGGTATATCGCCGACGACGTCATCACGAAGGACAATTACGGCGACTGGTGCGTGCCGCCGGAGGATCCGAAGCTCATACATTCCAACGACCCGATGCGGAAGACCGCACCGGGGATACTCGCCACGTCATACTTCTACCACGACCTCCGCCTGATGGCCCGCTATGCGGCGATGCTGTCGAAGGAGGGGGATGCAAAGCGGTTCAGCGCCATGGCGGAGCGGATGCTGCACGGGCTCAACGCGAGCTACTACAACGTCGACCGGGGCTATTACGACAACGGCTCGCAGACCTCGTGCGTCCTCCCCCTGGCATTCGGCATGGTTCCCGCGCCGGAACGGGGAAAGGTGTTCGATCATCTCACGGAGAAGATCACGCGTGAGACGAACTGGCATATCGGCACCGGGCTCGTGGGGGGACAGTGGCTGAGCCGCGTCCTCTCCGACAACGGCCGCGCGGACATCGTGTACAGGTTCGCCACGGACACGACATACCCCGGGTGGGGGTACATGGCCTCAAGAGGGGCCACCACGGTGTGGGAACTCTGGAACGGAGACAGCGCGGACCCGGGGATGAACTCGGGCAATCACGTGATGCTCGTGGGGGACTTCGTGATCTGGCTCTACGAATACGTCGCCGGGATCAGGCCGGACCCCGCGCTCCCCGGGTTCAAGCATATACTCATGCGTCCCCTCCCCGTGGGGGACCTGACGTTCGCCAGGGGAACACATGCGTCCCCCTACGGCCTGATCGCGAGCGAATGGAAGAAGGGGAAGGATTCATTCGAGTGGACCATTACCATCCCTCCAAATTCGACGGCGACGGTCTCTGTTCCCGCCCGCTCGGCCCAGGATGTTCTCCTGGACGGAAAACCCCCCCGGGAATCCGGAGGGGTTTCGTTCGTGCGCCAGGAACAGGGATATGCGGTGTTCGATATCGGTTCGGGGACATACACGTTCGTATCGAAAGGGATCTAGCCGGCGACCCTTCCGGGCCTGAAGCGCCGCCAGGCCTGGAAGCACGCCGCAATTAAAAAGAGTCCACACAACCAGAACAGGACGCTTCCTGCAAACTGGCTCCGCCGGGGAGCCTCACGCTGCGCGCGGATATCCGCGTTAATCTCATCCTGCATTGCCCGGAGGGACTCCCCCGCCGTCGATTCACCCAGGAGGACGCGCCTCATCGCACGC
>DATJPH010000539.1:0-2695 GCA_035506475.1 Bacteroidota bacterium
GACCGGCGCACGGTCCGGGATCTGGACCGACAGCCTGCCGCACGCGAAGGAGATTGTCCTTGTCGGTACGCTTGGGCGGAACCGCCTGATTGACACCCTTGCAGCGCGGAAGGCGATCGACGTGGGGGGGATTGCCGGAGCCTGGGAAGCGTTCCTCGTCCAGTCCGTGGAGCACCCGTTTCCCGGGGTAGACAGGGCCCTGGTGATCGCGGGGAGCGACAAACGGGGGACGATGTACGGGATGTTCGGGCTCTCCGGGAACATGGGCGTTTCCCCGTGGTACTGGTGGGCCGACGTCCCCGTGAAGCACCACCGTGAAGTGTTCGTCATCACGGGCCGCCATACCGACGGACCTCCGTCCGTCAAATACCGGGGGATCTTTCTCAACGACGAAGCGCCCGACCTCACGAACTGGATCCTCGCGAAATTCGGGACCGTCCCGCCGCGCCCGGATCCACCGGTCCCTCCCGGGGTAGCAAACTACGGCCACCAGTTTTACGAGCGGGTGTTCGAGTTGCTGCTGCGGCTCAAGGGGAACTACCTCTGGCCGGCGATGTGGAACAATGCGTTCAATGAGGACGATCCTGAGAATCCGTCTCTTGCCGATACATACGGCATCATCATGGGGACGTCTCACCAGGAACCGATGCTCCGGGCCCAGAAGGAATGGGACAGGCGGTACCTGAGCACCATCGGGACCTGGAACTACGCGAACCACCCGGGCATGCTGGAGGCATTCTGGCGGGACGGCGTCAGGCGCAACAGGGGCTACGAGAGCATTGTCACGATCGGCCTCCGCGGCGCGGACGATACGCCGATGGCCCCCGGGGGCCCCGAAGCCAACATGGCGCTCCTGGAGAAGATCGTCGGCCGGCAGCGGAGCATCCTGGCCGAAGAGATTAATCCCGACGTCGCCGCCGTGCCGCAGCTCTGGTGCCTGTACAAGGAAGTGATGGATTTCTACAACGCAGGCATGCGCGTTCCGGACGATGTCACGCTCCTCTGGGGAGACGACAACTGGGGAAATATCCGGCGCGTGCCGACAGCAGAGGAGCGGAAGCGGAAGGGGGGGGCGGGAGTGTACTATCATTTCGAGTACCATGGCGGCCCTCGGAGCTACCAGTGGATAGACACGAACCCGATCGCGAAAATATGGGAGCAGATGTCGCTCGCGAAACGCTACGGGGCCGACCGGGTCTGGATCGTCAACGTGGGGCACCTGAAGGGGTATGAATTCCCGCTTGAGTATTTCATGAGCCTGGCGTGGAACGCCGGGCTCGGGTCCGGCGGCGCCACCGCCGAATACACCCGGCGCTGGGCACAGAGGGAGTTTGGGTCGAAGCATGCACTGCAGATCGCCCGCATCATCGGGGAGGTTACACGATACAACGGCCGCTGCAAGCCCGAGCTGCTCAGCCCGACGACGTACAGCCTGGTGAACTACCGGGAAGCCGAGAACGTTGTGGGCGGCTTTCGTGCCGCCGCCTCCGCCGCCGCGAAGCTGGCGCACGAACTTCCGTCGGATGCACGCGATGCGTTTTACGAGCTGGTTGAATTGCCGGCGAAGGCGGGTGAAATCGTGAATGATCTGTACGTCTCGGCCGGAAGGAACGCCCTGTTCGCCGCACAGGGGAGGGCGAGCGCCAATGAGATGGCGGCAAGGACCCGGGATCTGTTCCGGGAGGACACCACGCTGATGGGATACTTCAATCGCTCGTTCGCCGGCGGGAAATGGGACCATTTCATGGACCAGCCCCACCTCGGGTACACGGGCTGGCAGGATCCGCCCGGAAACAGCCTGCGTGCAATCCGCCTTGTCGGGATTCAGCCCCCCGACTCGGCCCTGATGGGCGTGGCGGTGGAGGGCGCCGAAGGGTCATGGCCGGGGACCGCATACGGCGCGCGCCTCCCTGTGTTCGACTCGTTCAACAGGCAGCGGTATTTCATCGACATATTTAACCGAGGGAGAATTCCGTTCGACTACACCGCTCTGTCCATCGAGCCATGGATCCGTATCTCGTCTCAGGCCGGCAGGGTCGGCCAAAACGTCCGGATCTGGATCAGCGTCGACTGGGGGAAAGCCCCTGTTGGTGAGTCGACCGGAGCGGTGATTGTCGCCGGTACAGGCCGGGAGGTCGCCGTCACCGTGCGGGCTTTCCGTCCCGGGAACTTGAGCCGCGACACCATGGACGGCTTTGTCGAGGGAGACGGCTGCGTTTCGATTGAGAGCGAGCACTTCACGAAGAACATCGGCCGTGGAGAGAATCGCTGGATCAGGATTGAGAACTACGGCCGCACGCTCTCCGGCATGGGGGCGACGGGTCCGCCCGACCGTCCGGCGGCGGTTCCGGGCAGGGACGCGCCGTGCCTGGAATACAGGGTGTATCTCTTCACGACGGGAACGGTGGAGGTCGAAGGGATATTCGGACCCGCGCTCAATTTCTCCCCCGGAAGGGGGGTGCGCTACGCCGTTTCGATCGATGGTGACCTCCCCCAGGTGGCCACGCTCGTACCGGAGAAATACAGCGCTCGCAACGGCAACAGTGACTGGGAGCGGTCCGTTGTGGAGAACTCCCGATCCAGCCGGACGTCACACGTTGTCACGCGACCGGGGTACCACACGCTGAAAATCTGGATGGTCGACCCGGGTGTCGTACTCGAAAAGGTCGTTGTGAATACCGGTGGTCTCAGGCCG
>DATJPH010000540.1:0-2059 GCA_035506475.1 Bacteroidota bacterium
GAGCGCGGCACCCAGCGCGCCTCCCGCATCGCCCGCGGCGGGCTGGATCCAGATCCGGCGGAAGGGCCCCTCGCGCAGTATCCTCCCGTTCCCCACGCAATTCAGGGCAACGCCGCCGGCGAGGACGAGGTTCTCTTCACCCGTTTCGGCGTGCACGTGCCGCGCCTGCCGGAGCATGATCTCCCCTGTCACCTCCTGCAGCGAACAGGCCAGGTCCATTTCCCGCTGCGTCAGGGGGGACTCCGCCTCGCGCCTGGGGCCGCCGAAGAGGCGGTCGAACCTGCTGCTTGTCATCTTCAGGCCGGCACAGTAATCGAAATACTCCATGTTCATCTTGAACGACCCGTCCGGCTTCAGGTCGATGAGGTTGTCGTATATCGCCCGGACGAAGACAGGCTCGCCGTACGGCGCCAGACCCATCACCTTGTACTCGGCGGAGTTCACCTTGAACCCGGTGAAGTAGGTGAACGCCGAGTAGAGGAGGCCGAGCGAGTGGGGGAAGCGCTGCTCCCCCAGGATCTCGATCTCCGCGTCATGTCCCCTGCCGTAGCTCGTCGTCGTCCATTCCCCCACGCCGTCCATCGTCAGGAACGCGGCGCTCGGGAACGGGGACGGGTAGAACGCGGAGGCGGCGTGCGAGACGTGGTGTTCGGGGAAGAGGACCGGCCCGTCGTAGCCGAGCTCCTTCCGGATAAGCTGGGGAATCCAGAGCTTGTCTTTGAGCCAGAGGGGCATCGACATGAGGAAGGACCTGATGCCGCGCGGCGCGTAGGCGAGATAGGTCTCCAGTATCCGCTCGAACTTGATGAAGGGCTTGTCGTAAAAGGTGACGCAGGAGAGGTCGGAGGCCGTGATATGCTCGTGCGCCAGGCACCAGGCGACGGCGCCCGAAGGGAACGCAGAGTCGTGCTTCTTCCGGCTGAAGCGCTCCTCCTGGGCGGCGGCGACAATCACGCCGTCCCTGATGAGCGCGGCGGCCGAATCGTGGTAAAAACAGGATATGCCGAGAATGTACATGGAAGGCGGTTCCCCCGCTCGCTACATCTGGAACGCTTTGATGTACTCAACAAGGCGGGTGCAGTCTTCCAGGGTCTCCGCCGCGTGTGTGCCCCCCCCCTGCGCCGCGAGCTCGTTGTGTTCCTGCACGCTCATCACCTCCAGGGGGCGGGAGCGGAGCGCTTCGATGCTCTTGGCCGCGGAGGCCGCCGCGGAGAGGGTCGTGATAAAGGGGATCTTGTATTCGTACGCGGCGCGGCCGATGGCGTGTTCGTCCTGCCGGGAGACCGATCCGAGCGGCGTGTTGATGATGAGCTGGACCCAGCCGTTCTTGATGACGTCGATGATATTGAGCGTCCCCTCGCTCGCCTTGAGGACCGTCCTGTTGGCGATCCCGTGCGTGCGCAGGTACGCGGCGGTCCCTTCGGTGGCAATAACGTTGAACCCCAGGCGGATGTAGGAGCGGACGACGTTGACGGCGCGCTCGTTCTTGTCGAAATCGTTGAGGCTGACGAACACGGTCCCCTTCTGCGGGAGCGTGGTGCCGGCCGCCATGGAGGCCTTGGCGAACGCAATGCCGAAGGTGTCGGAGATCCCCATCACCTCACCCGTCGATCGCATCTCCGGGCCCAGGAAATGGCGCGCCGTCGGAAATTTCGGGAACGGGAAGACCGATTCCTTGATCGCGACGTGCTTCGCCCAGCCGTACCCCTTCACGCCGAGGTCGGCGATCGTCCGCCCGATCATCAGCTTTGCGGCGATCTTCGCCAGCGGAACTCCCGTGGCCTTGCTCACGAACGGGACGGTCCTGGAGGCCCGGGGGTTCACCTCGAGGACGTAAATCACGCCGTTTCGCATGGCATACTGGACGTTGAGAAGGCCGACCACGTGGAGAGCCAGTGCGAGCCTCCTCGTATAGGCCATCAGCGTCAGGAGCTGCTGGGGTGTCACGGCGTACGGCGGGAGGACGCAGCAGCTGTCGCCCGAATGCACCCCCGCCTCCTCGATATGCTGCATCACGCCGCCGATGAACACGCTCGTCCCGTCGCAGACGGCGTCCACG
>DATJPH010000541.1:0-3530 GCA_035506475.1 Bacteroidota bacterium
GTCGTCCTGTTCAGGTTGTTCGAGGGGATGCGTGGTCATAGCAACAAAAATTACCAAAAAACTGTCACTATTGCAAACAGGCACGACTTGCAGAGATTCTCTACGATGTGTATATTTTACACGAATTCTCCCGACACACACCGCTCTGAGGAAGAGGATGATATTCGATATCGATGTTCTCGAACGCATTTACGCGCGGACACCGGGACGCGTCAAGGTGGCCCGCAGGATCGTGGGGAGACCGCTGACGTTGACCGAGAAGATCTTGTACGCGCATTTTCACCGCCCGCCGAAGAAGGCATCCGTCCGCGGCTCCTCGTACGATGAATTCTCGCCGGACCGGGTGGCGATGCAGGACGCGACGGCGCAGATGGCGCTCCTGCAGTTCATGTCGGCCGGGATTCCGCGCGTCGCGGTGCCCACAACCGTGCACTGCGATCACCTGATACAGGCGCAGTCGGGCGCGCGCGAGGATCTGAGCCAGGCCCTCGCCGACAACAGGGAGGTCTACGATTTTCTCGCCGGGGTCTCCGCCCGGCACGGGATCGGGTTCTGGAAACCCGGTTCGGGGATCATCCACCAGGTCGTCCTCGAGAACTACGCGTTCCCCGGCGGCATGATGATCGGAACCGACTCCCACACGCCGAACGCGGGGGGGCTCTGCATGATCGCGATCGGCGTGGGAGGAGCGGACGCCGTCGACGTGATGGCGGGGATGCCCTGGGAGCTCAAGTTTCCGAATGTGATCGGCGTCCACCTGAAGGGGAAGCTCGGCGGATGGACTTCGGCCAAGGACGTGATCCTGAAGGTCGCGGGGATACTCACCGTCAAAGGGGGAACAGGCGCGATCGTCGAGTACTTCGGTGAAGGAACCGCATCGATCTCCGCGACGGGGAAGGGGACGATCTGCAACATGGGGGCCGAGATCGGCGCGACGACCTCCATATTCCCGTACGACAGCCGGATGTCGGATTACCTGAAGGCGACCGGCAGGGCCCGGGTCGCGGAACTGGCGGACGCTGTCGCTTCCTGCCTGGCGCCCGACCCGGAGGTGGTCGCATCTCCGTCGGAGTACTATGACAGGGTCATCGAGATCGACCTCTCGACGCTCGAGCCGATGATCAACGGCCCCTTTACGCCCGACAAGGCCTGGAAGCTTTCGGAGTTCGCCGATGCGGTCAGGCAGAACAACTACCCCGAAGAGCTCCGCGTGGCGCTTATCGGGAGCTGCACGAACTCCAGCTACGAGGACATCGAACGGGCCACGAGCGTGGCGCGGCAGGCCCTCAGGGCCGGGCTCAGGGCGAAGTCGGAGTTCACGATCACCCCCGGCTCCGAACAGGTCCGTGCCACGATCGAGCGGGACGGCCACCTCAAGACGCTTGTCGAGGCGGGGGGGAACGTGCTCGCCAACGCGTGCGGTCCCTGCATCGGGCAGTGGAAACGGCACGACGTGAAGAAGGGGGACAGGAATTCGATCATCACCTCCTTCAACAGGAATTTTGCAGGGCGCAACGACGCCAACCCGGAAACGCATGCCTTCGTCGCGAGTCCCGAGATCGTCACGGCGCTGGCGTTCGCCGGACGTCTCACGTTCAACCCGCTGAAAGACACGCTCGTCAACGCGGGGGGCGAGCAGGTGAAGCTCGCGCCGCCGTCGGGGGACGAGCTCCCGAAGCGCGGGTTTGACCGGGGCGAGAGCGGGTTTGTCGCCCCCCCCTCGGACGGCTCGCGGGTCCGCGTGGCGGTCTCGCCAGGGAGCGACAGGCTCCAGCTCCTGGGGCCGTTTCCTGCCTGGGACGGGAAGGACCTCGCCGGGATGACTGTCCTGATGAAGGCGAAGGGGAAATGCACGACCGATCACATCTCTCCCGCCGGGAAATGGCTGAAGTACCGGGGGCACCTCGACAATATCTCGAACAACCTCTTCAGCGGCGCTGTCAACGCGTTCACCGGGGAAACCGGGACCGGGCGGAACGTGATCACGGGGGAGACGAAGGAGTTCTCCCGGGTCGCGCGCGAGTACAAATCGGGGAACATCGCCTGGGTGGCCGTCGGGGACGAGAACTACGGCGAGGGGTCCAGCCGCGAGCACGCCGCGATGGAGCCGCGCTGGCTGGGCGGCAGGGCGATCATCGTGAAGAGCTTCGCCCGCATCCACGAGACGAACCTGAAGAAACAGGGGATGCTCCCGCTGACATTCGCCGCCGCCTCGGACTACGACCGGGTGAGGGAGGACGACCGGGTTGCGATCACGGGGCTGGCGCAGTTCGCCCCCGGGGTGCCTCTCGGCTGCGTCCTCACGCACGCAGACGGGACCACCGAAGAATTCCCGCTCATGCACACGTTCAACGAAAACCAGATCGGGTGGTTCCGCGCGGGGAGCGCGCTGAACCTTATCGCCGCAGAAGGGAAATCGCGGCCGAAGACGGGGGCGCCCCCCAGGACGAAGGGGAAGCCGCGCGCGGCAAAACTGAAAGCCCGGCCGGCTCCCGGGAAGAGAAAGGCCGCGCTGCGGAAGCCGAAGAAGGCCGTTCCGGCGAAGAAGAAGGGGAGTGCCCCGCGGCGGAGCAGGGCGCGGAACTCGCGGCGCCGGAAATGAGTTAGTATTGCAGAGAGAAGAAGTCGTTCATCATCAACACAGTGCGAGGGGATATGCAATACGATCCGAGGGCGATACAGCCTTTCAGGGATGAGTTGACGCGCATCGGGTTCCGCGAGATGCGCACCGTCCAGGACGTTGACGAGACGATAACGAAGGGGAAGGGGACGAACCTTGTCGTTATCAATTCGGTGTGCGGCTGTGCCGCCGGGAAGGCGCGGCCGGGGATTGCGATGGCGCTCCGCCGGTCGCCGGTGAAGCCCGACGAGCTGACGACGGTGTTTGCCGGGGGAGATATCGAGGCCACCGCCCGCGTGAGGGAGCATCTCGGGGCGATCCCCCCGTCATCCCCGTCGATCGCGCTGTACCGGGACGGCCGGCTCGTCCACTTTATCCCGCGTTACCAGATCGAGAACAGGGACGCTTCGCAGATCGCCGATCACCTCGTGGAGGTGTTCGGCGAGTTCTGCGCTGCGAAGCCCCAGGAAGCCCGTCAGCAGGGTTCATAACGGGGACCCCCTCCGCGGGCGGGAGGGGGGGCGGGGTTATCTGTATTTAACCGAACAGCCGTATGACCGGGTCGCTTTGACGGGAAGGGGTTTCCCGTCCCATGCCGCCGCCATCACCTCTTTGACGTAGTTGGTCGCCCTGGCAATATCCTCTGTGTCGGTGGAGGGGATATTGTCAATCCCCCCTTCGTAGATCAGCACCCCTTTCGGGTCGATGATGAACATGTGCGGGGTTGTCTTCGCGCCGTAAAGCCGCCCGACCGTTCCGTCGGGGTCGACAAGATAGGCGGTGGGGGAGGCATGCTCCTCCTTCAGTTTCTCCTTCAGCGCCGTCCCTTCATAGTATCCCTGTTTCCCCGGCGCCGATGAGCAGATGGAAAGCCAGACTGCCCCCCGGGCGGTCATCGACTTCTGCAGTT
>DATJPH010000542.1:0-3439 GCA_035506475.1 Bacteroidota bacterium
CTCTATCCCCTGATGCGCAGGGCGCTCAGGAAATTCGATGCCGGGCTCCACCTGAAGACCGCGGGGACGACGTGGCTGGAGGAGGTGATCGGCATCGCGGAGGGAGGGGGCGAGGGGCTCCTGGCGGCGAAGGAGATATACAGCGGGTCGTTCGGCAGGTACGACGAACTCTGCGGCCCCTACCTGCAGGTGATACGGATCGACCGCGCGAAGCTCCCGCTCCCCTCGGAGGTCGCCTCGTGGAGCGGGGAGAGGTTCGCCGCGGCCCTCAGGCACGATCCCCGCAACCCGGCATTCAACCCGCACTTCCGCCAGCTCGTCCACGTCGGATACAGGGTCGCCGCGGAGATGGGTCCCCGCTTCACCGGCCTGGTGCGCACGCACGCGGGGCGGGTCGGCACAAACGTCACACACAACATCTATCACCGTCACATCGTCCCCCTGTTCTTCGGAGCGGACGGCCGGGATTGAGGCCATGACATTTATCGACGACGACTTTCTTCTGGGCACGAAGTTCGCACGGGAACTCTATCACGGGTACGCCGCCGGGCTCCCGGTGATCGACTACCACTGCCATCTCTCCCCGGGGGAGATCGCCTCCGACAGGCGGTTTGGCACGATCACCGAGGCATGGCTCTCCGGCGACCACTACAAGTGGCGGGCGATGAGGACCTGCGGGGTGGACGAGAAATTCATCACGGGGAACGCCTCCGACCGGGAGAAGTTCGACCAGTGGGCCGCGACGGTCCCCCTGACGCTCCGCAATCCGCTCTACCACTGGACACACCTTGAGCTGCGGCGGATATTCGGCGTCCGGGAGAAGCTTCTCGACTCTTCGACTGCGAAGGAGATCTGGGAGGAGTGCAACAGGCTCCTGGCCTCCCCCGGGTATTCCGTCAGGGGGATACTCGGGAAGATGAACGTCGAGATCCTCTGCACGGTGGACGACCCGGTCGACACGCTCGAACACCACGCGCGTATGGCCGGCGATCCTTCCATGAGCGTGCAGGTGCTCCCCACGTTCCGGCCGGACAGGGCGCTGGCCGTGGACCGCCCGGAGTCGTTCGTCACATTCTGCAGGGAGCTCTCGGCCGCCTCGGGTATCGCGATAGGGTCGTACGAGGAGTTCATCGCCGCGCTCCGGTCGCGGCACGATTACTTCCACGAGCACGGCTGCAGGCTTTCGGACCACGGTCTGGAGACCGTGTATGCCGGCGAGTTCTCTCCTGCGGGCCTCGAGTCGGCGTTCAGGCGCCTCCTCGGGGGGGAACGGCTTGACGGGGCCGCCGCGCTCGAGCTCAGGTCGGCCCTGCTCCAGGGCCTGGCCGTCATGGACTGGGAAAAGGGGTGGGTGCAGCAGTTTCATATCGGTGCGCTCCGGAATGCGAACTCCCGTATGATGAGGACGCTCGGCCCGGATACGGGATTCGACTCCATCGGCGATGCGGAGGTCGCCCGGCCCCTTGCGCGGTTCCTGGATTCGCTCGACAGGGAGAACCGCCTGGCCCGCACCGTCCTGTTCAACCTGAACCCGCGGGACAACGAGGTCTTCGCAACAATGGCGGGGAATTTCCAGGACGGGTCGGTCCCCGGCAAGATCCAGCTGGGCCCCGCATGGTGGTTCCTGGACCAGGCCAACGGGATGACGCGCCAGATGCAGGCCCTTTCCGATATGGGGATACTGAGCCGCTTCATCGGCATGGTCACCGATTCGAGGAGCTTCCTCTCCTATCCCCGGCATGAATACTTCCGGCGGCTCCTCTGCGCGCTCCTGGGGGAGGATATGGCCGGGGGGCTCATCCCCGCGGATATGGAACTTGTGGGATCCATGGTGCGGGACATCTGCTACAACAACGCGAAACGCTACTTCAGATTTCCTGATCGGAAAAAATCATGATCGGACTGTTTGATCTCGGGGGAAAAACCGCCCTTGTCACCGGGGCGAGCACGGGGCTCGGCAGGGGGATGACGCTTGCGCTGGCCTCCGCGGGCGCGGACATGGTGCTCGTGGACCACGTGTCGTGCGGAGAGGTCGTCGACGAGGTGCGGGCGATGGGCCGGGGCGCGCTCACGCTGACGCTGGACCTTCTCGAACGGGGTGCGGCCTCCGCCGCCGTGGACGCCGCGGTGGGCGAATTCGGAAAGATCGACATACTCGTCAACAACGCCGGGATCATCCGGCGGTCCCCGGCGATCGAATTCACGGAGAAGGACTGGGACGAAGTGATGACGCTCAATGCGAGGTCGGTCTTCTTCCTCGCGCAGGCGGCCGCCCGTGACATGTTCAAACGCCGGTACGGCAAGATCATCAACGTCGCCTCGCTCCTGGCGTTCCAGGGGGGGATCCTTGTCCCCTCCTATGCCGCGAGCAAGGGGGCCGTGGCGCAGCTGACAAAAGCGCTGGCAAACGAGTGGGCCGCCGGGGGGATCTGCGTCAACGCCATCGCGCCGGGCTACATGGCCACGAACAACACGAAGGCGCTCCGGGCAGACCCCGTCCGATCAAAGGCCATACTCGACCGGATCCCGGCCGGGAGATGGGGAGTGCCTGAGGACCTGCAGGGGGCGGCGGTCTTCCTCGCCTCCCGTGCGTCCGATTACGTCAACGGGCACGTCCTTGTCGTGGATGGCGGATGGCTTGCGCGTTGAGCGCCCCTTTATCAATTGAGAGGATCACGATGGAAGTACGCACATTGCCGGATGATCGTTCGTACACAAGGATGACGACGGCCGAACTGCGGGGCGCGTTCCTCATCGAACGCCTCTTCAACCCCGGCCGCATCTCTATGGTCTACTGCGACGCCGACAGGGCGATCGTGGGCGGCGCGGTCCCCCTTGCCGGTCCGCTCCTGCTCGAAGCGGGGAAGAAGGAGATGGCGGCCTCGTACTTCACCGAGCGGCGGGAAGTCGGGATCGTGAACGTCGGCGGTCCCGGCACTGTCCATGCGGGAGAGACAAGCTACCCGCTCCCGGCCCGTGATATCCTCTACATCGGGAAAGGGGTGAAGGAGATCCGCTTTGCAAGCGCGGACCAGGCGCATCCTGCCTGCTTCTATTTCGTTTCATTCCCCGCCCATGCCCCCTGCCCGGCGGTCCTCATCCCCCGCGGGGAGGCCGAGTCGTCCAGTCTGGGCTCCGCCTCCGGCTCCAACGCGAGGACGATTCGGAGGTATATACATGCCGCCGGTGCAAAGAGCTGCCAGCTCGTCATGGGGATCACCGAACTCGAGGAGGGGAGCGTCTGGAACACGATGCCCCCGCACACGCACATGCGGCGGACCGAGGTGTACATGTATTTCGGGCTCCCGGAAAACGCGCTCGCCATCCACCTCATGGGGAAACCGGATGAAACCCGGTCACTCGTCGTGCGTGACAGGGAGGTTGTCCTCTCCCCGGCCTGGTCGATACACGCGGCCGCCGGAACGCAGAATTACTCGTT
>DATJPH010000543.1:0-5172 GCA_035506475.1 Bacteroidota bacterium
CGGGCTCTTCAGCATCGGAGGACAGGCAACGCTCGAACTCGAAGGCGCCCACGACGAGGCGATCAGGATCATCAACAGGGCACTCGACCTCGGCGTCAACTATATCGACACTGCGCCGCTGTACGGCGGAGGGGCCAGCGAACGGTATATCGGCGAGGCCCTGAAGGGACGCCGCAACGACGCGTTCCTCGCCTCCAAGACCGACGACCGTTCTTACGACGGCTCCATGCGCTCTCTCGAAGGTTCGCTCAAACGGCTCGGCACCGATCACCTCGACCTCTGGCAGATCCACAATGTGCAGACTTCGTCGGACGTCGATTTCATCCTCTCGCGCCAGGGTGCGGTCAGGGCGCTCGAACGCGCGAAAGACGAGGGGATCGTCCGATTCACCGGGATCACGGGACACAGGGACCCGTTTGTCCTGAAACGGGCGATCGAAAGCCATCCGTTCGATGCGATACTGATGGCGATCAATCCCGCCGACAGGCACAGCGCCTCGTTCATCGACAATCTCCTCCCCACGGCGGTCCGCCTGAACATGGGGATCATGGCGATGAAGGTCCCCTCGCGGGGGAAGATATTCCGCCAGGGGGGAGTGACGACGATGGAGCTGGCAATGCGCTACGCGCTTTCACACCCGGTCAGCACGCTCGTGATCGGCATATCGGCAATCAGGGAGCTCGAGGAGGACGTGCGGATCGCCCGCGAGTTTACGCCTCTTCAACCCGCGGAAATGGCGGCCCTTGAAGATCTGACGAAACCGTACTTCGCGGATGCGCTCTGGTACAGGGACCACATGTAAACAGGGGGAAAAGAGAGTGAACAGACGATATCCTGCCGGCTGGTACCTGTACGCGGTACTTGCCATCACCTCCTCGGTCCTCGTTGCGGCGGAGCTTCACCGCGCGGTCTACTCGCTCCTCCGCTCGTCGGGGATCCCTTCAGCAGGGATCAGCGTGATTGCGGGGATCGCCGGGCTCTCGTGGTATGAAATCGCCTACACCGTCGGGGGCGGGCTCAAGATGGTGCGCGTCTACGATATCCTTCCGTTCCTGGGATGTCTGACCGGAGCGGTGAGCGGGGCGCTGCTCCTGACGGATATCCGAATCCGCCGGCAGGCGTTGTTCGTTCACCTGGGAGTCTCAATGGTGTTTTCACTCCTTGCGCTGGGCGTCCTTCTCTGGCGGCTGGTGCGCGGAATCCCGGACATGTGGCGTCTCTTCACGGTTCTCGCTTTTCTCGCCGCGTCCGCAGGCTGGGTCTGGTACTTCCGCCGCACAGGCGAATACTTCCGGTCTCCGCACGGCGGCCGGACCGCGTGAGAGGGATCAGGCGTTTCTCGCAAAGAGCGGGAGACCCGACTCCCGGGCGACCGCAGCTGCGAGCGCGTCCCCCTCTCTGCTGAATCCCCAGTAGAACAGGGCCTCAATCGGGTGGTCCACCCTGATCGAACGAATTGCCTGGAGCGCAAGCCGCCGTGCGAGTCCCTTCCCCCTGTATTCCGGCAATACAAGCGCCGAACAGAGATAGAGCGCATCATATCTCCCCCCCGGCACCGTCTTCTCCAGTAGCCCCTTCTCGTTGATGCCGCCCCCCGTGAACTCCTCCATGAGGGGACGCGTCGTCGGGATGACGAGCATCCACGCAATTGGGCCGTTTTTGTCACTTTCTTCAGAAATCGTCGCCGGGTGAATCGACCTGAGCTTCTCCATCGTTTCAGGACCCACCGACAGCTGATCGGGATCGTTTTTCATGTCGAAAAACTCGTCCGCCAGCGCGATCATCCTTTCGAGATTCCCGCCGCTCATCATGCCTTGTGAAATAAGTGGAGATATCTGTTGTATGGTACGAATATATTCGCTATGTAGTATAGGCTAGCTTAATGTCGCCAGGGACTGCTTTGCCCTCCGGCGCGCTGTTCTTTCCGGCCCAATCGTGCGAAGCGTAATCATCAAGGAAGCTCACTATGAAGAGGCTTCGCATCGGAGTTATTGACCTCGTTGCCCCCCGTCCCGGCGGCTCGATGTGGTCACGGCTGATGAACGCGAGCTTTGCCAGCGTCATGCCCCAGGCGATTTCGGTCTGGTGTGAAGAACAGGGACACCGCGTCACGTATGTCTGCTACACGGGCTCCGAAGACCTGACCACCTGTCTCCCCCCCGACATCGACCTTGCGTTTATCGGCGCGTTCACCGAGGCTTCGCACCTCGCTTATGCGCTCAGCGCGTACCTCCGATCCCGGGGGGCGGTCACCGCGCTCGGCGGGCCCCACGCCCGCTGTTTCCCGCAGGACTCTCAACGCTACTTCGATTTTGTGTTCGGTTTCACCGACCGCTCCGTTGTCAACAGCGTCCTCGAAGACTGCTCGCAGCACCGCCCGACGGGGATCAGGGTCTCCGCGGCGGGCCAGCCCCCATCGCTCCCGGGTGTGCAGGAGCGGTGGAAATTCATCGACGACACGCTCCGGAAGGCGCCCATCATCAAGATCGTCCCCGTGATCGGCAGCCTCGGGTGCCCGTACCACTGTTCGTTCTGCATCGATTCCACCGTGCCGTACCAGCAGCTCTCGTTCGATCTGCTCAGGAGCGACCTGACATTTCTCCGGGGCAAATTCCGCAGACCGCTCGTGGGGTGGCACGATCCGAATTTCGGCGTGCAGTTCGACGGGACGATGGACGCGATCGAAGATGCCGTTCCGCCGGGGAGCGTCGATTTCGTCGCCGAGAGCAGCCTCTCGCTCCTGACGGAGCCGCACCTGCGCCGGCTGAAGAAGAACAGTTTTAAGATGCTCCTGCCGGGAATCGAGTCCTGGTTCGCCCTCGGGGAAAAATCCCGCACGATGAGGATCACGGGGATGGAGAAGGTCCGGGAGGTCTCCGCACACGTCAACACGCTCCTCGAGCACGTCCCGCTCGTCCAGACGAATTTCGTTCTCGGGCTCGATTCGGACGAAGGGGAGGAACCTTTCGAGCTGACAAAACGCTTCGTCGACCTTGCCCCGGGGGCATTTCCCGGGTATTCCCTCCTGACGGCATTCGGACAGGCCGCACCGCTCAATCTCCAGTACCAGCGCGAGGGACGGGTGATCCCCTTCCCGTTCCACTTCCTGAACAACAACGGTGCGATGAACCTGAAGCCGAAGAACTACTCCTGGACGGGGTTCTACGACCGGGTGATCAGCCTGACCGAATACACCTGCTCGCCGCGGGCCATCGGACGCCGGGCCGCCGCGACGCGCGGGTTTACGCCCCGGTGGCTCAACTCGCTCCGCGCTGTCTCGTCGGAGGGGTACGGGCGGATCCGGTACTTCAAGGAGCTCCGCCGGAGGCTTGACACGGACATGCCGCTCCGGGACTTTTTCGAGCAGCGGACGACTGTCGTCCCCCGGTTCTACGTCGACATGATTCAGAAGGAGCTCGGGTCGATGTAGCAGTGGCTCCCGGCGGGGGGGACCGAGCACGACCCGTACGCGTACCTGAAGGATGAGCAGGAAAAGGAACGGAAAGAGATGAAAGTGGTTACATCGCTGCAGATCGCGGCTGTCTAGGCGCGGGGTCCGCGCCCGTGTTCAGTCAAGATTCAACGTCCGGGCGGCGCTCGAGGAACTCCTTCACTTCCTGCGCGACGATGTATTCTTCGTTCGTGGGAATCACCGCGACTCTGACCCGCGAGGCCTCGCTCGAGATCAGCCCCTCTTTCGGATTGGCGGCGTTCCTCTCCGGGTCGAGCACCACGCCCAGGTTCTCCATATCGCCGGCGATCTTCCGCCGGAGACCGATCCCGTTCTGCCCCGCACCGGCCGTGAAGACAATCACGTCGGCGCCGTTGAGGACCGCAAGGTACTCGCCGATGTACCGCTTCACGCCGTAGGCGAACGTGTCGAACGCCAGGGCCGCCCGCCGGTCGCCTTCCCCCATGGCGCGCTCGATGTCCCTGAAATCCCCGCTAGTCCCAGAGATGCCGTAGATCCCTCCGCGGGACATGAGGATCTTCCCGACCTCCGCCGCCGAGAGCTGCTCCCGGTCCATCAGATACAGGAGCGCATACGGGTCGAGGTCCCCGACCCGCTTCGCGTTCAGGAGGCCGCTCTGGGGGCTCATCCCCATCGACGTATCGACCGACCGGCCGTCCCTGATCGCGCAGACCGATGAGCTCCCCCCCAGGTGGCACGAGATGATCTTCCGGGCACCGTAAAGTTCATTCGCCCGCATGGCGATGTACCGGTGCGATGCACCGTGGAATCCGTATTTCCGGATCCCGTGCTTTTCGTAGAGCTCGTAGGGGATACCGTACAGGTACGCTTCGGGGGGGATATCCCTGTGAAAATGGGTCTCAAAGAGCCCCACGAGCGGCGTCGCCGGAAGAAGGTTTCTGAAGACCGCGATCGCGGTCAGGTAGACGTCCGTGTGGACCGGCGCGAGCAGGCGGTACTCTTCCATCGCCTCGAGCACATCCGGGGTGAGCGCCACGCACCCGGTGACCCCCTTTGCGTGTACGGTCTTGAACCCGACGGCCGAAACACCGGCAACGGGGTGCCGCCCCGCGATCGTCCCGAGCGTCAGGTTGACCGCGGCGGTGTAGTCGGGGATCGGCACCACCGCTGACTGCTTGGTCCCGTCAGGGAAACTGTAGCTGTACCGCCCCTCGGCCTCCCCGATTCTCTCGACCGACGCTTCGAACAGGACGGTCATCCCGGGGACCTCGTACAGCTTGCACTTGTAGGATGTGCTCCCGGGGTTGGCAATGAGGATTTTCATGTCAGTGGACGTTGAGTTTCTCGATGACCTGCTCGGCGATCGACCGGATTGTCTTCTCGTCGATCCCCTCCGGCAGCGCAACGGGCTCGGCGACGCTGCTGGGCATCGGGGTGGCGTCGCAAGAGGTCACGCGGCCGGGAAGGTTGAATTTCTCCCTGAGCGTCATCAGCCGGTCCCGCTCCTCGCCGGGCAGGACGTTCAGGTTCCCGAGCTGAATCGCCTTCCAGACGATGCTCGCGGTGTGCTCGAGGGTCTCCATCTTGTGGTAGGCGTTGAGGAGGTCGCTCCCGAGCGTGAGCGCACCGTGGTTTTCCAGCAGGATGGCGTCCGATTTCTGGATAAACGGCCGCGCGCGGTCGGGGATCTCCATCGTCGAGGGGAGTCCGTACGGTGCGATCGGGACGGCGCCGATGAC
>DATJPH010000544.1:0-5948 GCA_035506475.1 Bacteroidota bacterium
GTCGGGGCTCAAGGGGATCACCGTCTACCGGGAGGGAAGCCGCGAGGGAATCCTCCAGACAGAAGAGTTTGCGCGGAAACAGGAGACGTCGAAGACCGCGCGCGCCGACGAGAAGCACCCACGCTCGCCGCGGCAGCGTCCGCAGATGACTGTGGGCGTGACCGAACGGATGAAAACCGGCGAAGGGTACCTCTACGTCACGATCAACGAGGACGAAACGGGGCTCTGCGAGGTCTTCACGACGATCGGCAAGGCCGGAGGAAACGCCGCGGCGCAGTCCGAGGCGATCAGCCGGCTGATCTCCCTGGCGCTCCGCTCCGGCATCGAGCCGCGCGAGATCGTCAAGCAGCTCAAGGGGATCTCGGGTCCCTCCCCCGTCTGGGACGGCCAGGGAGGCCAGATCCTCTCCACGCCCGACGCGATCGGCAAGGTGATCGAACATTACATCGAGAACAGGGAGAACATTAAGACACGGCGGCCGCACCCCGCCCCGGCCGCCGCCGCGCAGCCGGCGCGCGAAGCCCGCGCGGAGGGGAAGGCTCCCCAGAGCATCTCGATGACCTGCCCCGAATGCGGCAGCAACGTCGAACACGTGAGCGGCTGCGTCGTCTGCTACAACTGCGGATGGAGTAAATGCTGATTGCTTCGGCCGCCTGCCCGGCGGCCTGCTAATGAACCGCAGCGCGCAAGGACGTGGGTTTGCAGTGCACAAAAAACCAGCCGGGGTGACCGGCTGGTTTTTTTATCTACCCGCATCTGCCGCCGTTTCGGGCGGCCCTGCGGAAATCAGAGGAAGCTCCTGACGGCCTTCTCGAAGTCCTCCCTGGACATGTAGCCTACGTGCCGGAGAAGAACGCGTCCCTCCCTGTCGACAAAAAACGAAGTCGGGATTGCGTCGATCCCGCCGTACGCATCGGTCACCTCCCCATTGCCGAGCACGACCGGGTACTTGATGTTGAGCTTCTTCACGAAGGGGTTGATCACAGGCCAGCCGTCCCTGTCCACGGAGATGCCGACGATCTCGAGCCCTTTGCTCTTGTATTTCTCATAGACATCGAGCATCCCCGGGATCTCCGCCCTGCACGGGCCGCACCAGGTCGCCCAGAAATTGACCACGACGACCTTCCCGTGGAGCTTGGCGAGCTCGACAGACTGCCCCGTGGCATTCTTCAGGTTGAAATTCGGGGCCGGCGGCTTCTCCTGCCCCATAATGGGTCCCGAGAGGCTGAGAGCCATCAGCACGACTGCGCCCACACACTGTAATACTCGCATTGGTTCTCCTTGGTTGTTTGTCAGTTTGCACGCGGCCACATCTACAACATCGCACGAGGCGTCCCGGTTCTTCGCTGGGGCGCCGGTTTGCCCCGATATTGATGAGGATGGGGATCCGGATGACGTCCGGCGTCACAAACGACCGGGCATCCAGCGCGCCCCGTGCGCACGCTATTCCTTCGGCGCCCACGTCCTGAGAAACGCCATCACCTTTGCCGGGTCGTGCCCCTTCCCCTTTTCAAGCTCCCCCGTCCCCTGAGACCGGAGCAGGGTGCCGTCACTGTCAAGGACGAACAGGTGCGGATACCCCGCCACGGGCGGGTAACGGGAGAGCACCTGCTCGTTTTTGTTTTCAGGACTCCAGTTGACCTTCACGACAACGAAATGCGATTCCCGGAATGCCGCGAGATCCGGGTGCGTGGCAAACAGGGTGTCGAGCCTCCGGCACCAGATGCACCACTCTCCCCCCACATCAAGGAGCACGCGCCGTCCCGAGCGGCCGGCCTCCGTGACCGCATTCCGGATATCCGCCGCCGCGTCGCGCGCGGGGTCAAACCTATCGGCAGGGAGCAAACCCGCCCGTGCCAACGTGCCCGGGCCCTGCGCCCGTGCACAGAGGGGGACGACGCACCCCGCGGCGATAAAGAGGCAGACGATCAACCGCACCATTTCATCCTCCCTGGAGACCGATCAATTTACAAAGGGGAATCGAGCGAATCAAGGAAAGGCATTACTCGTACCGGAGAGACTCGACGGGGTCGACCGCCGCGGCCCGCCGGGCGGGGAAGAGTCCCGCAAGGAGACCGATGGCGGCGAGAATTCCGGCGGTGAGAAGGATGATCGCCGCCGATATGACCGGCTTGCCGAAAAACTGCATCGGGCCGCTGTCCGAGGGAATCAGCCTGACGGCGCCGATGACGGCCAGGGAGATCATCGTTCCGACGGCCCCGCCCAGGAACGAGAGGAAGAGCGCTTCGAAGACGATCTGCATGTGTATATAGCTCTTCCGCGCGCCGAGGGCCATCTTCACGCCGATATCATGCGTCCGTTCTTTCACCACGACGTACATCACGTTGGCCACGCCGACGCCGGCGATGAGGAGCGTCAGGAACCCCACCGACCCGAGGAATATCGTGACCCCCATCGCGATCTTCTGACCGATTTTTTCCGCCTCGATGAAGTCCCAGATGAACAGCGTCCGCTCATCCGTCGGGTCAAAATTGTATTTCCGCGCGAGGACCCGGAAGATCTCCGTCTTGAGCGCCTCCTGCCGCGTGGGATCCGACGGACGGACGACGAGCGAATTGACGTGCTCGTTCCCGTACATCGTCCGGAACGTCGAGTACGGCACGATGGCCCGTTCGTCGTCCGGCCCGTTGTTCATCGACGTCTGGAGCTTCTTCTGGAGGACGCCCACGACCGTGAACGGGATGCCGTCGAACTGGAGTGTCTGCCCCACCGGATCCTCTTTCCCGAATATGTCCGCGGCGATCTTCCCCCCCAGGACGAGCGACCGGCGCTGCTGGAGGACGTCGACACTGTTCAGGAACCGGCCCCCGGCGGCGGGATACATGCGGCGCATCTCCTCGAAGAGGGGGTTGACCCCCTCGCACTCGGTCGTGGTCGTGAACTTCCCCCTCGTCAGCGTCACGTTGTTCCTGTACTGCGGGCTGATCATCGCGATGCCGGGGATGGCCTCCTGGAGCATCGCGGCGTCCTCCTCGACCAGCCGTATCTTCCGCCCCTTGGCCATCCCCTGGTACTGCTTCCCGGTCTCGCCGCCGTAGAGGATCATGATCCTGTTCCCGGCGTTGATGAGACCCGCCTCCATCTGGTTCCCCAGGCCCTGGCCGAACGACATGAGGAGGACGACGGCCACCGTCCCCCACGTGATCGCGACGATGGTGAGCATCGCCCGGGTTCGCTGGGCCTTCATGTCCTGAAAGAATTCCCGGAGAAGTTCGAGCCACATAAGAGAGACCGATGGTTACTGTTTAGTCGCCGTACAGATTGCTTCGCTTCGCAATGACGGGGGTTTCAGGTGCGAAGGCACTCGACCACGTTCAGGTTTGCCGCGCGGCGCGCGGGGAACAGGCCGGCCGACAGCCCGATCACCGCGAGCACGAAGACCGTCGCGAGCGTCACCTCAAGGGAGATCTCCGGCGTGCCGACGAAATCCTTGATCGGTATGTAGCGCATCGCCACCGTGAGTCCCCAGGCGATACAGAAGCCGATCGCGGAGCCGATGGCGATGATGAAAAACGTCTCCGCGAAGAACTGCATCAGGATCGTCCGCCGCCTGGCACCGACCGCCCGGCGGACCCCGATCTCCTTGACCCGCTCCTGCACGACGATATACATGATGTTCGCCACGCCGATCCCCCCCACGCCGAGCGTGAAGCTGCCGATGAGCCCCATGAAGAGGTTAAACGCAAGAAAGAAGTAGAATATGAACTTGTCGAAATCCGAGGTGTCCCAGATCCAGACGGCGTCCCTGTCGGCGGGATCGAACCTGTATTTCTTCCCCAGGATGCTCCGGATCCGGTCCTGCACCTGTTCGGCCTCCCGGGGATCCTTCGGGGTGTAGATGATGTTGCGGAGGTGGTACGCGCCGTAGACCGAGGCGAACGTCGAGGCGGGGATGAACACCCTGTCCTGGTCGCGTCGGTTGTACGAGGAGTTCTGTGTCTTCTTCTGCATCACCCCCACCACGAGGAACGGGACCTGGTCGACGAGGATCAGGCGTCCCACCGCCTCCCCCTCGCCGAAGAGCAGCCGCTTCACCTCGTCGCCGATCAGGGCAACCCGCTTCCTCTCGCTGAGATCCACGTCGTCGATGAATCTCCCCCCCTGCTCGGGGATGATGCTCCGCATATCCGCGTAGACGGGATAGACCCCGGAGACGAGCGTGTTGGTGATATTCCCGCCGACACGGACCTGGGCGTCGCCGGCGGCGTATTCGGGGCTGACGCGCGCGACGCCCGGCACCTGTGTCGCGATCAGCCTGGCGTCGTCCTCGATGAAGCTGACCGGCCGGCCGATGCCGAACCCTTCGAACGGCTTCGTCGTCCGCCCGGGGAACATGATCGCGACGCTCTCCCCGATGCCGTGCATGTTGATGGCGAGCTGTCGTTTAAACCCCATGCCGAAGGCGAGGAGAACGACGATCGCCACCGTCCCCCAGACGATCCCGAATATCGTCAGGAACGTCCGGAGCTTCTGGGCCCTGATGTCGCGCAGGAACTCGATGATCGTCGTGCGGAGGCTGTCCATGGCGGCCTACTCGATCTTCTTGACGGGTTTCTCGAGAACCTCGTCCCCCTCCTTCAACCCCTCGGCAACTTCGATCGTGATGGCGTCGCTCAGGCCGGTCTTGACGTACCGTTCAACATCCTTCCCGTCGCCCGACGGGACGCGTACGAACGCGGAGTCGTTCCGGAACGTGACGACACGCTCCGGAATCACTAGCACGCTGTCCTTGTGGCGGATGATCACGCTCGCGTTCGCCGAATAGCCCGCCCGGAGGACGCTGTTGCTCGCCTTCGGGATCGCGATCTCGATCGGGAAGACCGTCGCGTTGTCCTTCTTCTCCGCTTTGAGCGAGATCTTCGTCAGCGTGCCGTCGACTTTGTCCGACGGGAGCGCTCCCACCTTGATCTCGGCCGGCATCCCCTCCTTCATGCGGCCCACATCGATCTCGTCGACCGTCCCCTTGAACAGGAGCCTCTCCATGTTCGCCATCTTCATCAGGACCGTCCCTTCCTGGTACGTCGTCAGGGGGGTGACAGGATCTCCCACCTCCACGGTCTTCTTCAGGACGAACCCGTCGATGGGCGCCTTGACGATCGACTCGATCTCGACGCCGCCGATCTTCACCCTCCCCTGCTCAAGGAGCTGGAGCCGTTCGCGGTTCAGGCTCACGGTGAGCGTGGATTGTTCGTAGTGCCGCTGGAAGTCCTCATATTCCTTGTCGGAGATCAGGTGCTTTCCAAGGAGCGTATCCTGGCGGACCTTGTCCTTGACCGCGTTGTCCAGGTCCACCTGCGCGAGCTGGAGGTTCCGCTTGGCCTCCGCCAGCTCCAGCGGGGTGGGGTCCGGGCGGACCTCCAGGAGGGGCTGGCCCGCCCTGACGTACGTCCCTTCGTCGGCGAATATCCGGCTGACCGCCCCCGAGACCTTGGACTTGACGGAGATTTCGTTCTCCGGCTCGATCGTCCCGACGGCAAGCGCCTTGTCGACGATGTTCCCTTTCACGACCTTCACGCGGGGGAGCGCGGCGTCGTCCCCTTTCTTCGAACCGCCGAACAGGAAGAAGGCCGCGGCCACCAGCACGACGACCCCGAGCGATGAGAACATGATCTTCTTTTTCATGGAGAGGCTCCGGAAAGGACGGGAGGTGAGTACCACTGGAATGTACGCAATATTCGCCGATTTGTTGCAAAAGGGGACGATTTGCGGTAGATTCGCGATATGGAGTCCAGAGACCCACTCAACGATTTCCACCCGATCGTCCGGGGCTGGTTCGAGCGGACATACGGCGCGCCGACGCCGCCTCAGAGCCTGGGCTGGCCGAGCATCTCCTCCGGCAATCACACGCTCATACTCGCCCCGACAGGATCCGGGAAGACGCTCGCGGCATTTCTCTGGGCGATCAACCACCTCGTGGAACAGCATCT
>DATJPH010000545.1:0-2311 GCA_035506475.1 Bacteroidota bacterium
TCTGCGCCTCCTGGGCGTTCCTGGGAGCGATGGTCGGCCTTTGTTGTACACCGGCTGCCGGGCAGCAAGCGGGCACAAGTGATCTTGGGAGCGATTGGTTGAGCGCGCTCGGCCGGGGCGCGGCGACGCAGGCTGTTCAACCGACGGTCACGACGAGAAGCGTTGCCCTCGAATCGACAGTAGACCCTGACGAATATATCGTTGGTCCTTCTGACGGATTCGGTGTGACGATCTGGACGAGCCCTCCGATTGTTGCCAACACCGCCGTGACCCCCGAGGGGACGCTTATTATCCCGTCGGTCGGGGAAATTCGGGTTGCCGATCTCTCGCTAACGAAGGCGCGGGCGGTGATCCTAGACGAGATCAGACGTCGGTTCATCAGCGCAAAGGCGACCGTGACGTTGACATCTCCACGCACGGTAATCGTGACGGTACTGGGACATGTGCTGGTGCCGGGGACTTACGTCCTGTCGACAACCGACCGTGTCTCTCGCGCGATCGAAGCGGCGAATCAAGTCGCGCGATCGCAGAAGGTGGAGGAAGAGCTCAACCTCCAGTACATGAGGACACTGCAATCCAAACGTCTCATCGTGGTACACCATCGGAACGGCACCGATCAGGCCGTGGACCTCTCTCGGTATGCCGCGGAAAATCTTGACACGTTGAATCCTTATCTTCAGGGCGGAGACGTGATCGTTGTTCCACGGGTCAACGAGCACCGGGGGCTCATCGGAGTCTACGGGGCTGTACATCTCCCGGGTAGACTGGAATATGTTCCGGGAGATAGCATTCATACGGCGATTGATCTCGCGTATGGCTGCACGGAGGAAGCCAAAACAGACAGTATTGAGCTCTACCGCTACGACCGGAGCGGAAGGGAAACGCAACGGACGATCATCAATGTGAACCAGACCGGATCGGACATGCCGCTTCACGCGGGAGACAGGATCGTGGTCCGACGCAAGCCGGATCTCCGGGGGGATCCGCGAGTGGTGGTAAACGGGGAGGTCCGTTTCCCCGGCACGTATCCGATTTCGCGCGAGGGAACAAAGCTATCGCAGATCATCGCGATGGCTGGTGGGTTCACATCGCAGGCTGCGCTTTCCAGTGCTACAGTCGTGCGGCAGGCGGTCAATCCGACGGAGATTGAAGCTGAAAAGTTGGCGAGCTATACGGGCGGTGTTCCGCCTGAAGACACGCTATACTATGCCGTGGAAACCGCCTCGCGTATTCAGGGTGAACGCGTCTCGACGGACTTTGTCGCGTTGTTTCAGCAGGGGGACAGCACAAGGGACGTCACCATGAAGGACGGTGATGTCATCACCATACCGGCCGTTGACCTCAGCATCTATGTCTTCGGACAGGTGGTCCTGCCAGGCCACGTCCCGTTCGAGGCCGGACGGGACTATGAGTACTATATCAGGCAAGCTGGAGGATTGACAGACCGGGCGCGTACGGGCGGGATCCGCGTGGTGAAGGCGAGCACGAAACAGTGGCTCGACCCGAGCGATACGAAAGTTGAGGAAGGGGACTATATTTGGGTGCCGATGGTCACCGAACACAACTTCGCCTACTACGTTACTGTCATCAGTCAGGCCGCGGGGATCATCGGGGTGGCGGTGAGCCTGGCAGTGCTGGTGGTGCAGCTCAAGAAGTAGGCGGCACGTTCAGTTGTGGGGAGTGGATTTCAGCGTGAGAAGGAAAGGTAAAGCATATGGATGAACCTCGTGCATCGGGCGACCGGGCTTCTCGTACGCCTTCTTCGCGCGCGCGCACCCCTGCCCGGGCAGAAGACCCGGTGACGGCATCACAGAGTCCAACAGACAGCGGAAATTCTCAGGAGTTGCCGAGAGGGCGGCATCTGGCTGCGCTGGAACTCCTGTACAGGTGGAAGAATCTTCTCATCGTCAACGTGCTTGCAGTGTCTGTCATTGCAGCCGGCATAAGCTTCATGATTCCGAAGACGTACAAGGCGACGGCATCCGTGCTTCCCCCCAAGCAGAACGATATCTTCTCTTCGCTCGGGGGTGTGGCGTCGTCCATCGTGAAATCGATCCCGGGGGCGAGCAGGCTCGGCCTAGCGCAGAAACCATCGGGATACAACTACTTTGCGATTCTGAACAGCCGTACGTCGCTGGAGGATGTTGTTCGAAAATTCAACCTGATTTCCGTCTATGAGATCCCCGACACCTCGATGGAGCGCGCCGTCAAAGAATTGTCCAACAACGTGTCGTTCGAAGAACAACCGGACGACAACATCACGATAACTGTGCGGGACAAGAACGCGCAGCGTGCCGCGGAGATGGCGAAT
>DATJPH010000546.1:0-3096 GCA_035506475.1 Bacteroidota bacterium
ACGGCCATATCGACGTCGTGCGGCGGGCCACCGAGCTCTTTTCCCGGGTCGTCGTCCTTGTCGCGCGCAATTCCTCGAAGCGGCCGATGTTCACTGTCGAGGAACGCACCGCGATGATCCGGGAAGTGTTCCGGCGGCATCCGCGCGTCGAGGTCGACGCCTTCAACGGCCTCCTTGTGGAGTATGCGAAACGGCGGAAGGCCTCGGTGATCATACGGGGGCTCCGCGCCGTCTCCGATTTCGAATACGAATTCCAGATGGCGCTCACGAACAGGAAGCTGGCGCCGACGATCGACACGGTGTTCCTCGTTCCCCACGAACGGTACACGTACCTGAATTCCACGATCGTCAGGGAAGTGGCCCGCCTCGGGGGGGATGTCGCCGATTTCGTCCCCCCGGGGGTCAGGCGGCGGCTTCTCGAGAAGGCGGGAGTCTGACGAGGGGAACGATGCGCCACCTGTCCGCAAAAATCCGGAACCTCGACGAATCGCAGACGCTCCTCCTGACGCAGCGGGCGCGCCTCATGCAGGAGGCCGGCACCGACGTCGTCAGCCTGACGGCCGGCGAGCCCGATTTCGCGACCCCCCCGCATATCAAGGAGGCCGCGCAGAGGGCGATCGAGGCCGACTTCACGCACTACACGGCGAACCAGGGGACGGCCGAACTGATCGCGGCGGTGATCGACAAGTTCTCCGCGGACAACGATCTCCACTTCGCCCCCCCGCAGATACTCGTTTCCACGGGGGCAAAGCAGTCGATCTTCAACGCGCTCTCGGCGATACTCAACCCGGGGGACGAGGTCCTCATCGGCGCCCCGTACTGGGTGAGCTACCCGGCGATCGTCCGGCTGGCCGACGGCGTGCCGGTTCCCGTCCCGTTCGACGCCGGTTTCCGCCCCGATATGCGGGCCCTCAGGCGGGCGGTCTCTCCGAAGACGCGCGCGCTCATACTGAACACGCCGTGCAACCCCACGGGGATCGTCTTCACGCGGAGCGAAGTGGAAGAGATCGCCGCGATCGTGAGGGAGACCGACCTGACGGTCATCAGCGACGAGATCTACGAGAAGATGGTGTTCGATGCCCGCAAGCACGTGAGCATCGGCGCGATCAAAGGGATACGCGACCAGGTCGTGACCGTCAACGGCGTGTCGAAGGCGTACGCCATGACGGGCTGGCGCATCGGGTACATGGGGGGGCCGGAGGAGATCATCCGCGGCGCGGCAAAGGTGCAGGGCCAGGTGACAAACAACGCCAACTCGATTGCCCAGAAGGCGACGGTCGCGGCGCTCAGGGGCCCGCAGGGGCCGATCGAGTCGATGCGTGCCGAGTTCGAGCGCCGGCGCGACTACGTCGGCGGCCGCCTTGCGCAGGAGGGCCCGCCCGGCGTTGTGAATCCCGAGGGGGCGATGTTCTTCTTCCTCGGCGTGGAGCACCTCTACGGGCGGAAGGCCCGCGGGAAGGTGATCCGCAACGCATCCGACATCGTCGAGCACCTTCTCGAGCATCACCATGTCGCGCTCGTGCCCGGCGAGGCGTTCGGCGCGCCCGGTCACGTCCGGATGAGCTTCGCCGCCTCGATGGCGGATCTTGAAAAGGGTGTCGACCGGTATATCCGGGGCATACGGGAGATTCAGTAACGCAGGGAGATCCATGCCGACGTACGAATATCTGTGCAAAAAGTGCGGCAACTCGTTCGAAGAATTCCAGTCGATGTCCGAGGAGCCCCTCACGCGCTGCCCGGTGTGCGGCACCGACAACCTGGCGCGCGTGATGGGGACGGGCGGAGGGATTATCTTCAAAGGGAGCGGGTTCTACATCACCGACTACAGGAAGACGGGGGGGGCAGGCTCCGGGGACGGGGGGAAACGGGAGAAAGAGAAGAAAGAGAAGGACGCGGGGAAGAGCGCCGGCACGGAAAAACCCGCGGAGCAGAAAGGGGAAGGGAAGAAGGAAGCGGAGAACAAAGAGAACGTGAAGAAGGAACCGGGGAAGGGGGACACGGGGAAGGGAACCCCGCCGTCTCAGCCCTCCTCCCCTCCGCCCCCCTCGGGGCCGCCGGGGAAAAAGGACTGAGACAGCGGGTCCGCGTGGACCTTACGTCCCCTTTTTCATCATCTTCGGCCTGCCGGCGTTCGCCTCCTTGAGCGACGCGAGCGTCATCGTGCCGTCGGTGCCCACCTTCCCGCTCGCGACGAAGTAGAGGCCTTTCTCGCGCTTCGATTTCTCGATGAGCGCCTTGGCCGTCGCACTCCCCTTCTCGTCGAACCTGTAGAACTTGCCGCCGGACATGATCCCGTAACCGCTCGCCGCACAGTGCTCGTCGAGCGCGCAATCCTTCGTGTGCCCTTCGGCCTTCTCCATCGCGTTCTCCTTCGCGGCCATCTTCCCGCCGCACATCTGGTCGACGACATAGCCCTTCAGCGTCGTGGGCCTGGCGTCCTGGGCGTTCGCCGTCAGCGCGAAGGCGAGCACGAACGTACACAGTCCAATGAGAACCTTCATGGCATCTCCCTGATGTTGTGAAAGATAGACAGGTGGGTGGTCTCAGCCTACAACGCGGCGGGGCCGGGAAAGGTTCCCGCCCCCCTCCCGGGGGGCTCACTCGTAGCGGTCGAGCCTGAATTTTTCGCCCAGGTACAGTTTCCGCGCTTCGGGATCGTCCGCCAGGCTTTTGGAGGTGCCGGCCTTCAGGATCTCCCCTTCGAACAGGAGATAGGCCCTGTCGGTGATCGAGAGCGTCTCGTGGACATTGTGGTCGGTCACAAGGACGCCGATCCCCCGCTGTTTGAGCGCGGCCACGATACGCATGATCTCCTCCACCGCGATCGGGTCGATCCCGGCGAACGGTTCGTCAAGGAGGATGAAGTTCGGATCCGTCGCCAGGGCGCGCGCGATCTCGGTCCGCCGCCGCTCCCCCCCGGAAAGCATGTAGCCCTTGCTCCTGGCAAGGTGCACGATGTTGAAGTCCGTCATCAGCTTCTCGCACTTCGCGCTCCGCTCCGGGGCGCTCATATCGAGCATCTGCAGGACGGCGAGAATGTTCTCCTCGACGGACATTTTCCGGAACACCGAGGCCTCCTGCGGGAGGTACCCGATC
>DATJPH010000547.1:0-8401 GCA_035506475.1 Bacteroidota bacterium
CGAGCGTCTTTGCCACGTCCTGCAGCGTGAGCGTTGTGCCCCCCTCCCAGCGGATGATGCCGTCCACCCTGCTCCGCTCGATTTTTGCGCTCACCCGGATGTCCCGGTTGAAGAGTATCTGCGCCACGGAGAAGCGTCCGCTCGTGGCGACGATCTTTCCCGCCAGGCCGTTCTCCGTCACGACGGGCATGTCCACGCGCACGCCGTTTTGTTCACCGGCGTCGAGCGTCACCGTGTTCCGCAGGAGCTGGAGGTTCTTGCCGACGACGTTTGCCGCAACGTACCCGAACTCTCCCTGCGTCTTCAGCCCGAGAAGCTGCCGCAGCCGCAGGTTCTCAAGCCGCGCCTCCCTGAGCCGGTTCACCTCGTCGGCGAGCGTGACGTTCAGCTCCCGGAGCACCCGGTTCTCCCGCCTGAGGTCGAAGAAGTTCGGTATGATCCCCAGGGCTTCCTGCAGCGCGCCCACGGAGACCACGGTCACCGAACGGATGGTCCGGATCTGGGGATCGTCGTTCAGCGCAAGGAGCATCACCGAAACAGCAAGGAGCACCCCGACCACAAGGTACTCCTTGAAGAGAAACAGGAACTCGTAGAGGCGTCGTATCATGGGAACTCAGTAACGGCGGCTCTTGATGAGCACTTTTGAATACTTACCGAGATTGTCAAGAACCTTCCCCGTGCCGCGAACCACGGCCGTCAGCGGATCCTCGGCCACGTGGACCGGCAGGCTGGTCTCGAGCCGGAGGCGTTCGTCCAGCCCTTTGAGAAGGGCTCCCCCCCCGCTGAGCATCACGCCGCGGTCCAGGATGTCCGCCGAAAGCTCCGGCGGCGTCCGTTCCAGCGTCAGCTTTACCGCCTGCACGATCTGGAGGACGGGCTCGCTGAGCGATTCGCGGATCTCGACCGAACTGGCCTCCGTTGTCTTGGGAATCCCGTTGACGAGATCACGCCCCTTGACCTGGATGGTGATCTCCTCCTTCATCGGCATGGCGGAGCCCACCTCGCACTTGATCGCCTCCGCGGTCCGTTCGCCGATGAGGATGTTGTGATTCTTCTTGAAGAACTGGATGATCGCGTTGTTCATCTCGTCGCCGGCGATCCGGACCGACTCCTCGTTGACGATGCCGGAGAGCGCGATCACGGCGATCTCCGTCGTTCCGCCGCCGATGTCAACGATCATGTTCCCGACGGGCGCCTCGACGTCGAGGCCCACGCCGATGGCCGCCGCCATCGGCTCCGCGATCAGGTGCACTTCCTTGGCGCCGGCGTGTTCGGCAGAGTCCCTGACGGCGCGCTTCTCGACCTCGGTCACGCCGCTGGGCACACACACGACGATCCGGCGGCTGGGCATCCAGTTGGCGTGGATCTTCTTGATGAATTCGCGAAGCATCCCTTCCGCCATCTCGAAGTCGGCGATCACGCCGTCTTTCATGGGACGGATCGTGCGGATATCCCGGTGCGTTCTGCCGAGCATTTCCTGGGCTTCCTTCCCGATGGCGACGATCCGCTTGGTGTTCCGGTCGAACGCGACGATCGAGGGTTCGTTCAGAAGAATCCCTTTGCCCTTGACATAGATGAGAGTATTTGCGGTCCCGAGATCGATCGCAAGATCCGCGGAGAAGAGCGAGAACATGCCCATGGGAGAGCGAGGACGATTAGTGGTGAATGACCTAGTGGCGAAAGTGACGAGTCCCTGTAAAGACCATTGCAATGCCGTTGTCATCGGCGGCGGCGACAACCTCGCCGTCCCGCACGGATCCTCCCGGCTGGATCACCGCGGTGGAGCCGGCATGGACCGCTTCCATCAGCCCGTCGGCAAAGGGAAAATACGCATCCGAGGCCGCCGCGGAGCCGCGCAGGTCAAGCCCCGCCTCCGCCGCCTTCTGCGCCGCGATCCGGGCGGATTCCACGCGCGACATCTGGCCGGCCCCGACGCCGAGTGTCCTGTCCGCTGCCGCGTAGACGATGGCATTGGATTTCACATGTTTGGCCACGCGCCATGCAAAGCGGAGGGCCTCCGTTTCCGCGGCGGTGGGAGAGCGCCTGGTCACGACGCGGAACTCCTCGCGCGTGATATCCCCGGTATCCGGGTCCTGCAGGAGGAATCCGCCGGGGACGCTCCGGACGTCAGGCTCACGCCTCCCCCGGAGGTCTGCGGTGAGCTGGATAATCCGTCTGTCCCGTTTCTTGCGGAGGAACTCGAGAACATCCGCCGGAATGCCCGGGGCGAGAATGACCTCGGTGAACACCTCGTTGATCTTCACGGCGGTTGCCATATCCAGGGGCCGGTTCAGGGCCACGATCCCGCCGAAGGCGGACGACCTGTCGGTGGCCAGCGCCCGCTCGTACGCGTCGGCGACCGCCGGCGCGCTCCCGACGCCGCACGGGTTCGTGTGCTTGATGATGGCGACCGTAGGGGCATCGAACTCGGCGACAACCTGCGCCGCCGCCGCAATGTCCACGATATTGTTGTAGGAAAGCTCCTTGCCGTGGAGCGTGCGGAACAGGGAGGAGAATCCCCCGTACAGCGCCCCCCGCTGGTGCGGGTTCTCCCCGTAGCGGAGATTATACTCCCTGTCGGCGGCGATGCTCAGCATTGCGGGAAGGCCGGCGGACGTCTCCGTGGCGGCCTCGAGGTAGGCGGCGATCGCCGCATCATACCGGGAGGTGTGGTGGAACACTTCGCGCGCCAGCGCGGCGCACATCGTCTCTCCGACGCACCCGTCGCAGGATTTCATCTCCGCCAGGACGGCGGGGTACCTGTCGGGATTGACGATGACGGCCTTGTTCCGGAAATTCTTGGATGCGGACCTGAGCATCGAGGGTCCCCCGATGTCGATCTGCTCGAGGGCCTCGTCGAGCGTCACCCCGGGACGGGCGATCGATCGCTCGAACGGATAGAGGTTGACGACGACCATGTCGATCGGCTCAATGCCCAGCTCCTTCGTCTGGCGCACGTGCTCGGGATCGCCCGGGAGCGCCAGCAGGGCTCCGTGGATGAGCGGATGCAGCGTCTTGACGCGACCGCCGAGAATCTCCGGGTATCCGGTGACATCAGAGACGTTGCGGACTTCGATCCCGGCCCCGCGCAGGGAAGACGCCGTTCCTCCGGTGGAGAGTATCTCGACATGCATCTCCCTGAGGGCGGAGGCAAACTCAATGACACCGCGCTTGTCGGAAACGCTGATAAGCGCGCGGCGGATCTTAGGCACGGGACTCTCCGGTCGGACGATTAGTTGCGATGGTGTTCAGGGTCTCCTTCGTTCTGCGCAATCCGCCGTATCGCCGCCGGATAGAGTTGATGCTCCACCGCCAGAACCCTGGCAGCCAGCGATTCGGGGGTATCCCCGGGAAGGACGGGGGCCGTCTGCTGAAGCACGATCGCTCCGTGGTCATACTCCTCGTCGACGTAATGCACAGTGGCCCCGCTCGTCGTCTCTCCCGAGGCCAGCACCGCCTCGTGCACACGAATCCCGTACATCCCCGGCCCGCCGAACCGCGGCAGGAGAGCCGGGTGGATGTTGACGATCCTGTTCCTGTATGCCGCGACCACGGCCGGCGGCACCTGCTTCATATAGCCGGCCAGTGCTATGAAGTTCGCACCGTGTTCGCGCAGCGCCGAGAGGACATTGTCGGCGAACGACCGTTCGTCGGGGAACTGCTTCTGGCTCAAATGAATGGCGGGGAGAGCGTTGGCCCGGGCGATGCCGAGTATGCCCGCGCCGGAGTTGTTGCTGACGACAAGAGAAATCCGGGCGTCGGGGATATTCCCCTGCTGGATAGCCGTCAGGATCGCCCTGAAGTTCGATCCTGCCCCGGAACCAAATACGGCAATATTCAGCATGTCAAAAAACTACGACAAATTTGAAAGAAATTCAAGGAGAGACCGGGGGTTCCCGGAGCGTCAGCGATCCCCGCCCTGCGTCCAGCGTTGCACGTATGCCGATGGGGAGGGTGAGCATCCCCCTTTCGTGGCCGAATGGGAATCCGGTCAGAAACGGCCTTCCCGCATCGTGAGCGGCGCCTGAGAGGATCGCCCCGATCGTGAGGGAGGGGGCCGCGGGGTCCTTCGGGACGCAGTCGGTGAACTGCCCCGTGAGTATGCCGCCGGCACGGGAGAGGATCCGGGCGTTCGCCAGCTGCGTGAGCATCCGGTCCACCCGGTAAGGCTCCTCGCCGATCTCCTCGAGGAAGAGAATCCCCCGGGCGGCGTCCGGCATGAACGGCGTCCCGAGCAGGGAGACGAGAAGGGAGAGGTTGCCGCCGAGCAGCCGGCCGGTCGCCGACCCGGGGAACGTCGCAGCGTCCGGAATCTGGTGCGCTCCCCTCAGCGCCATGTGCGGCTCCGGAGACGTGATCATCCTCCAGAGAGATTCCTCCGCCGCAGGATGGACGTCGCCTGCCAGGTCGACCGCGGCCATGGGCCCGTGGTACGTTACAAGCCGGCACTTCTTCCAGATTGCAAGCGCGAGCGCGGTAATGTCGCTGTAGCCCACGAAGACCTTCGGGTTTCTTGCAATGAGACGGTAGTTGAGGCGTCCGAGAAGTCTCGGAGTGCCGTAGCCCCCCCTGGCGCAGAATATCCCTCTGACGTTCTTGTCCGCGAACATCTCATGGATATCCTCTGCCCGTTCCTCGTCCGTGCCCGCAAGGTATCCCACCTGGCGTGCGGCGTTTCGCCCGACCTTCGCCCGGAATCCGAGACTTTCGAAATAGCGGACGCTCTTCTCGATCCGCGAGGGATCACGGACCGGGCTTGCAGGGCAAATGATACCGAGAAGGTCACCTTTCTTCAGCCTGGCCGGAATGAGCAGATTCATTGGCGGATCCGTCGTATGTGAAGGGGAATCAAGATACCTCTTTTTCAGAACATTTGGTGAAGATTGCCGTTGGCGGCCGTCCTTCGTAGATTGCGTGTGCCTTATTCACGCTGCCGGTTGTCACCTCCGTAATCCCACCTTTCGAGGAGAATCACAATGGTATTCCTTCTCTGCATTGTCATCGCACTCGTGGCACTCGTGGCCTGGCGTGCCGCGTCGAAGAAAGTTCAGGAACGCAATCAGGCCTTCAAGGGAGTTGCCGGCCTTACAGGACTTGTCGCCCTCGTCTTCATCGTGCTTGCGGCGCTCCAGTGTTTCACGATCATCCCCGCGGGGAACGTGGGCGTCATCGATGTATTCGGGGTCGTATCGGACAACACGATCAAGTCGGGGATCAACCCCATCAACCCGCTCGCACACGTGATCAAGTTCTCGATCCAGACGACAGAGCACAAGGAGACGATGCAGGTCCTCTCTCGTGAGGGGCTGACGATCGGGCTCGAGATCAGCGTCCTGTACCACCTCGATCCTGACTCTGCGGCGAGCGTGTACAGGAAGATCGGCCAGGACTATACCGACGTCGTTATGATCCCCCAGTTCCGCTCGATCAGCCGTGCGGTGACCGCGAGTTTCCAGGCAAGCGCGCTCTATTCCTCGGAACGGGAAAGGCTCGGCACGGATATACAGCAGGAGCTCGCCAGGGTTACTGCGCCGCGGGGCATCGTCGTAGAGACGACCCCGTTGAGAAACGTTGCACTCCCCTCACAGCTGACGGACGCGATTGAACAGAAACAGCGGGCGGAGCAGGAGAGCCAGCGCATGGAATTTGTCCTCACCAAGGAGAAGCAGGAGGCCGACCGGAAACGTATTGAAGCCCGGGGCATCGCCGACTTCCAGACGATCGTCGCCCAGGGGATCAGCGATCCCCTTCTCAGGTGGAAAGGGATCGAAGCTACCGAAAAGCTCGCGGCGTCGGCCAACACAAAGGTGATCATCGTGGGGGCCGGCAAGGACGGTCTCCCGGTCATCCTGGATACAAAGTAGTCCGCGTGCCGGGTACCCCGGAGTATTTCGGATGAGGGGGAGAGTCCGTATATTGTTGGCATTCATCGAATACCAGGGGAAAAGTGTGTTCCGACGCTGTATCCTGCCGTTCGTGCTTCTTGCCGTTCTGACAACGTATGCGCGGAGCGCTCCCGGCGAGGGGGGAGCGCCCGCGAGCGTTCTTATCGTTGTCGAGGGGGGGACCTCCATGAAGAGCTCCGCCATCGCCCGGGGACGGGAGCTCGCGGACCTTCTCGGGCACTTCAATGCGACGAGCCGGGTCCTCGGCGTGAACGAATACGTCCCGCACACATTCTCGAGGTACGACCTCGTCTTTTTTATCGGTTTCAACGCGGTCTACACCCCCCCGGCGAGGTTCGAGGATGACGTCGTGGCATCGACGACGCCGGTCATCTGGATGGACACCGGGTTCAAGGAGTTTTCCTCGCGGCCGGACGTCAGGAAAAAATACGGTTTCAGTGTCTCCCATATCGACTCCCTGAGTGTCTTCGACGTCGTCCGGGCCGGCGACGCGACGTTCACGAAGGGGGAGCCGAACATCAACATGGTGGAGATCGCCGACAGGAAGAAGGTGACGGTCACCGCCACGGCGATTTCGACGGGCAAGCACTGGGAGGTCCCGTACATCGTCCGCTCGGGCAATCTCATGTACATCGCGGACTGCCCGTTCGCCTCGGCCACCGAGACGGACCGGTACCTGTACTTCGCCGACATGCTCCACGATCTCCTCCGGCAGCCCCATGAGACGTCGCACACCGCGCTGATCCGCATCGAGGACGTCAGCCCGCTGGAGAATCCCGCGAAGCTCCGCGAGATTGCCGATATTCTCTCCTCGCGGAACATCCCCTTCCTCGTCGGCGTCATCCCCTTCTACCGGAGCCCCTCCGAAGGGATCAGCGTGAGCCTCTCGGACAGGCCCGATCTTGTCGACGCCCTGAAGTACATGGTGCAGAACGGCGGGACGATCGTGATGCACGGCGTCACCCACCAGTACCGCGGCACCACCGCGGTGGATTACGAATTCTGGGATGAAACGACAAACCGTCCCATACGGGAAGAAACCGCCGAGGGGATCGCCCGCAAGCTGGACATGGGGATCCAGGAGTTTATGAAGAACGGACTCTACCCGCTTGTGTGGGAGACACCGCACTACACGGCGTCGTTCAAGCTGTATGAAACCGTCAGCAGGTATTTCAGCACGGCCATGGAGCAGCGCCTGGCGATCGAAGACGCCGACGCGGGACAGTATTTTCCGTACATGATCAACAGGGATCTGTACGGACAGCGCATCATCCCGGAGAACCTGGGGTACGTGCCGCTCGACCCGGATCCGGCCGTCGGCGAGGCGGCGGTCCGGCGGATCATCGCCTCGGCGAAGGTCAACCTTGCGGTGCGGGACGGATTTGCATCCAATTTCTTCCACGCGTTCGTCGACCTCGATCTGTTGAAAGAAATCGTGGATGGCGTGCAGGCGCTCGGCTACACGTACATGGACGTGAAAGACCTCCCCCACTGGGTCAGGCTGAAAGACCGGATCATTCTTTGCGGCTCCCAGGAGTACACGATCACCCTTGACGATCAATACCTGCAGGAGACCACGTTTGACAGGAGCGGGGAGATCGTTTCGACGACAACGTCGGAAAAGCGGATCAAGGGAACCGTCACCCGGCACGTCACGCTCGAGCCGGGACAGATCTACAAGGCCGAACCGGTCGAGTTCAGGGAGAAAAGCCCGTCGCTGGCGGAACGCTTTTTCAGCGGGGCGGGGAGACTCTTCGAGCGCCTGACGGGGCAGGAGGAAACGTGGCAGGAAGCGCGGGTGGCGATTCTCTGGAATCAATACGCCGAAGGATCGGCGTTCGACGATCAGGCCTCGTTCGCCGGTGTCATGAAGAGCGTCAATATCATCGTAGATACGGTCTTCGTCGGTCAGAATGTCCGTCCCGATCCGTACAACCTTCTGTTCGTCCCCTATACGTTCGTCGATTCGCTCCGTGACGAGGACTATGACGCGATCACCCGCTTCGTCAGGGAGGGGGGCAACATCGTCACCGATATGCCGACGGAGCTCTCCAAGGACCTGGGGATCATCTCCGGCGAGACGCATCTCAGGGTCACCCATTGCCGGGACCGCCTGTTTCCGGACGAGCGGATCGTCTGGCGGTATCCCGAGCTGGCCACAAAATTCGACGCCGAGGGGCTCGACGAGGTCTTCTGCGTCGATGAGGATACCGACGCCCCGCTTGCGGTAGGGAAATCTTTCGGCAAGGGGAAGGTCATCTACTTCTCGACGCGGTTCGATCCCCGCTCGCGGGAGGGATACAGCCTGTATCCCTATCTCCTGGAGTATATCGGGAGGTATTTCCGGCTCGGTCCGGTGGTGCGGCGCGACAACCTGGAAGTGTATTTTGAGCCCGGATCAAGGGCCCGGACGATGAGTACCGAGGCGCTGGTCAAACAATGGGTGCGCCTCGGCGTCAGCGTGCTCCACGTGTCGGGGTGGCACCAGTACCCGA
>DATJPH010000548.1:0-2201 GCA_035506475.1 Bacteroidota bacterium
CCTCCCCGCGTCGCCGAATCCGGGGCCTGCATGGAATGCAGGCTGCTCCAGGTGGTGCACGTGAGCGCGCAGCCCCTGGGAGGCTCCCTGGTGCTCGGCGAAGTGCTCCTGTTTCACGTGGACGATCCGCTCTTTCACAACTTCAGCGTCGACCCGGCCGCACTGGGCGCCATCGGGCGGATGGGGGGCGCAACGTACGCAAGGACAACAGACAGGTTCGAAATGCCCCGCCCGGGTCCGGTCGGACGGCGGGGATGAACCGGCGTGAGAAGAACCTTTCCGTGAGGTGGCCCGAATGTCTGACCTGTCGCCAGACCTGATCGCGAAGATCCACCAGGCGCGTAGCGTAGCGGACGTGCCGTTCACCGAGCCGCTCGTCCCCTACCAGAATATCGGGGATCTCCTTGCGCGCCAGGCCGACGCGTACGAGGATAAGCCGTACCTGATCTACTACACCGAGTCCGGGGGAAGGACGGAGCTGTCGTACCGGGAGTTCTACGAGGAGGCGTGCCGCACGGCGAACTTCCTGCAGGCGGCAGGCATCGCGCGCGGGGACCGCGTCGCGACAGTGTCATTCAATCACTCGGACGCCGTGGTGCAGTATTTTGCCGCGTTCCTCCTCGGGGCCGCCGTGGTGCCGGTGAACCCGGGCGAAGACGACAGGCGGATCACGTATGTCCTGCGGAATTCGGGCGCAAAGATCGCATTCGTCCGCGAACAGTTCGTGGACAGGATCGCCGGCTTCCGGTCCGACCTGCCTGACCTGGCCCAGATCGTCGAGACCGGGGAGCACCGGCACGCCGGTATTCCCCACTTCCAGAGCGCCATCGCAAAACTGTCCCCCCGCTTCCGTCCCCCCTCCCCCCCGTCGCTCGAGGACGTCGCACTCATCGTTTATACCTCGGGTACCACCGGCAACCCGAAGGGGGTGGTGCTGGTCCAGTACAACCTCCTGGTCGACGCCATGGCGATCGCCGAGTGGCACAGGATTGCGGACGATCAGCGCATGATGTGCGTCCTGCCGATCCACCATGTCAACGGGATCGTCGTCACGCTCATGACGCCGATGTACGCCGGGGGCGGGGTCGTGCTCAACCAGCGGTTCAACGCCGACAGGTTCTTCGAGCGCATCTCGTTCGAGCGGGTCTCGGTGGTGAGTGTTGTCCCGACGATCCTCCAGTTCCTCCTCCACGCGCGGCTCAACATGGAAGCGTACAAGCTCGCCCATTTCCGGCACCTGATCTGCGGCGCGGGACCCCTCACGGTGGAGCTGGCGCAGAAATTCGAGCAGGCGTTCACCATTCCGATCATCCACGGCTACGGCCTTTCGGAGACCACCTGCTATTCCTGTTTCCTGCCGATCGATCTGCCGCGGGCGGAACACCGGGCCTGGCTCTCCGCGCACGGCTTTCCCTCGATCGGCGTTCCCCTCTCCGTCAACGAGATGACCATCCACGACGCCGGGGGCAACGAGCTGGGTGAGGGGGAAAAGGGAGAGATCGTGATCCGCGGCCACAACGTCATGGCCGGCTACTACGGCGATCCGGACGCCAACGAGGCCGCGTTCGCGCACGGATGGTTCAGGAGCGGCGACGAGGGATTCTACCGCTACGATGACCAGGGGCGCCGCCACTTCTTCATCACGGGACGCATCAAGGAACTGATCATCAGGGGGGGCGTGAACATCTCCCCCTTCGAGATCGACGAGGTCCTGATGACGCTCCCGGGGATCGAAGTCGGGATCGCCGTGGGATTCGAAAACGACTGGTACGGCGAAGAGGTAGGCGCGTACGTGAAGCCGAAGAAGGGGTTCACGCTGAGCGAGGAGGAAGTGCTCTCCGCGTGCCGGAGGCATCTCCCCTTCACGAAATCGCCGAAGGTGGTGCTCTTCGGCGATGAAATCCCCGTGACGTCCACGGGGAAATACCAGCGATCAAAGTGCCGCGAACTGTTCGTCCGCTGGAAGTCGGAGCAGTTCAGGGAATCGGAGTAGTTTGCTTCGGAGCGCTCCCCAGCAACGAATCAATGACGTGTCATTGCGCGGAGCGCTCCCCGGCGGCGCGGCACTCCCGCACTAAAATGTCCCCACCAGCAGCGCCATGTTTACCATAAACCCGTTCCCCTTGACGCTGGAGGGGACCCCGAGGAGATCGTAGTTGCTGTCCACCCTCCATGTGGGGGAGAACATCGCGACGTAGCTA
>DATJPH010000549.1:0-2795 GCA_035506475.1 Bacteroidota bacterium
GTACACATGGGATGAGGATCTGTTCGCTGCCCTGAGCAACCGTGCGGAGAAGGCGCTTCTCGGCTGCAACAGCGGCAGTCCACGTTGATTCGCTCGGAGAGCTGCACATGAAAACCGGAAATGTTCTGCTGTGGAGTTCCTGTGCGCTGGCACTGCTGACGACCCTCCCGTTTCAGGCCGGCGCCCAGGAACAGCAGATTCTCGAGGACCTGCGCGGGAGATGGAAATTCCAGATCGGCGATGACGCGCATTGGTCCCGTCCCTCTCTTGACGACGCGAAGTGGGATGATGTCTCCGTCCCCTCCCCCTGGGAGGATCAGGGTTACCCGGGGTACGACGGGTACGCGTGGTACAGGAAGCACTTCGTGGCGAAGGAAGGGTGGCAGGGGAGGAGCCTCCGGCTTCACATGGGGAGGATAGACGACGCGGACGAGGTGTATGTCAACGGGTACTTCATCGGGTTCTGCGGTCAGTTTCCCCCCAATTACGTCAGTGAATACGGAACCACGAGAGACTACTACCTCCCTGAATGGTGTCTCCGGTTCGGGTCGGAAAACGTGATCGCCGTCCGCGTGTACGACAGCCAGCTCTCCGGCGGCATCACAGACGGTCAGGTCGGCATCTATGCGCTGACCGACCCGCTCATCCCGACGCAGTCGTTGGCCGGGACCTGGAAGCTCAGGTCGGGAGACGATCCCGCATGGAAGGAACCGGGCCTGAACGACGCCTCGTGGCACAACGCCGTTGTTCCCCTGTACTGGGAAACGCAGGGGTTGAAGGATTACGACGGCTTCGGCTGGTACAGGTTCAGTTTTATCCCTTCACCGGGTGCCGAGGGGAAGACGATGATCCTTCTTCTGGGAAAGATCGATGACGTTGACGAAGCGTTCTTGAACGGCGAAAAAATCGGCCACACGGGATCGATGAACTCGCGACCGGAGCGCCTCAGGACGTCGAACGACTACAGGCAGCTCCGTGCGTACACGATTCCCGGCGGTCTTCTGAAACCCGGCGAGAAGAACGTCATCGCTGTCCGGGTCTTCGACGCCTGGCTCCACGGCGGCATCTACGACGCGCCGGTGGGCCTGATCACGCGCGATGCCTACATGGCGTGGAAGGACCGCCACAAAGACAGGAACAATCCCTGGGACTTCTGGAAGAAATTCTTCGATTAATTCCGCTTTTCTGCGAATCTTTTTCCCTCCCCCCCCGTATAAGGGTATGCACGTTCTGGCTGTTCTCCCGTCGCTGTTCTTCTGACCGTCATTACATTTTCCGTCAAAATGTCTGGAGGGATCATGATCTGTTTCCATCGCAGGCGCACCGGCGCCTTTATGCTGGCAGCTCTGCTTGCCGCAGTCCCGGTTCTTGCACAACAGCCCCCTGCAAACCCCGCCTCAATCCACGGAATCGACCCCAGGAACATCGACAAAACAGTAAGCCCCGCGAGTGATTTCTACAGATTTGCGGAAGGCGGCTGGCTGGCGGCCAATCCGGTACCTGCGGAATACTCGCGCTGGGGAAGCTTCAATGAACTTCTTGAGAAGAATATGCGGGACCTTCACTCGATCCTCGAGGAAGCCGCGGCGAATTCGAACGGGAACCGGACAGCCAACGTACAGAAGATCGGCGATTTCTATGCAAGCGCCATGGATTCAGAGGCGGCGGAGCGGGAGGGGCTGACGCCTCTTGCCGATGAGTTTTCCCGGATCGCGGCGATCACATCGCCGTCGGACCTCCCGGCTGAGGTTGCCCATCTCCACGCCCTGCTCGCCAATCCCATGTTTACATTCTATGTAAATCAGGATGCGAAGAACTCCTCGCAGGTGATCGCGCAGATCCGGCAGGGGGGTCTCGGCCTTCCTGACAGGGACTACTACACGAAAGAGGACGATCATTCCCGAGAGCTCCGTGCGCAGTACGTTGCTCACGTCCAGAAGCTCCTCGAGCTCTCGGGTGACGACCCGGCGACGGCCGCGGCGGCGGCCAACACCGTCATGGCGATCGAAACGCGGCTCGCCAAAGCATCCATGACGCGGGTCGAGCAGCGCGATCCCAACGCAACCTATCACAGGATGTCGGTTGCGGACCTGAGCGACATCGCTCCCGCGTTCGGATGGAAGGCCTATTTCACCGCCATCGGCAAATCGAGCCCCGGGCCGATCAACGTGGAACAGCCGGCGTTCTTCAAGGAAATAAGCGCCATGATGACGGAAGTCCCGATTGCCGACTGGAAGACATATCTCCGCTGGCACGTCGTGAACGCCGCGTCACCCTGGCTCAGCTCGGCCTTCGTCACGGAGAATTTCCACTTCCGGGGCGAAGTCATGACGGGGGCGAAGCAGATCCAGCCCCGGTGGAAGCGTGCACTCAGGGCGACCGACAGGAGCCTGGGCGATGCGCTCGGCATGCAGTACGTCAAGCGGTTCTTCCCGCCGGCCGCGAAAGCCCGGGCGATGGAGATGGTCGAGAACCTCCGCGCGGCGTTCAAGGAAAGGCTCAAGACCCGCACGTGGATGAGCGACGACACGAAGTCGAAGGCGCTCGACAAGCTCTCCGCGTTCAGGGTGAAGATCGGTTACCCGGAGAAGTGGCGCGATTATTCCTCCCTGACGATCGACAGGGGGCCGTTCATCGCGAACCTGATGCGGGCGAGCGAGTTTGAATTCAAGCGCGATCTCGACAAGATCGGCCAGCCCGTCGACCGGACCGAATGGGGGATGACGCCCCCCACGGTCAATGCGTACTACAATCCCCAGCTCAACGAGATCGTGTTCCCCGCCGGCATTCTCCAG
>DATJPH010000550.1:0-5394 GCA_035506475.1 Bacteroidota bacterium
GACGTCGAAGGACGAGCCCCCCCCGAGATCCGCGATGGCGCCGAGCCGGACCCCGAATACGCTGGCCGAAAGTTCGGTGGACGTGCTTGCCGGGGGAACGGGCGCTGTCGCGTTTGTGGCGTCGTTCTTGGCCCATCCGTACAGGACGCCGAGTCCCACGGTGACGGACCCGAGATCGTACGAGCCGGTGACTTCGAAGACATCAACCGGGCGGAGCCCGACTTGCGCCCCGCCGGGCCTGATTGCGTTGACAAACGTCCCGAGCTGTGTGACCATCTGGTTGGCAAATGACGGGTCAAAGGAGAGCACCGCGCCTATGGTAACGTCCTTCCCGAACGAAAAGTTTGTCCCTGCAAACTGCTTGCCGTAGCCGTTGTCCGCGGCGGAATTGAAGCCGCTCACGGCACCCCCCGCGATGTTCATCCAGGCGTAGTTCCTGTACATCTGCTGGTACGCCGGGTTGAGGAGCAGCAGCGTGGGGTCGTCGTAGATGAACGGGTTGAGGGCGATGTTCGGTCCGAACCCCGTCGGGGCGAGAGGACCGCCGCCCATCGCGAGCTCACGGGCGATTCCACCCGGATGTGCGCCTGCGAAGATCGATCCTGTCAGTAGAGCGAATGCCATTGCGACAAGAGCAATGCGCTTTACCATTGAACCCTCCTTCGGAAGTGAGTATGGGTGAGAAGCGTTGATATGAAGGGCGGGCGACACTCCTGACCCCGCTCGTAAAGTGCGAATATAAAAAAAATCACATTCCGAATCAACGAGGGGAGAGCATGAGCGTGAGGAGCCTGTCGATAAACGTGACACGCTCCGCCAGGTCCTTCTCTTCCCCGTTGTTGTCGATGACGAAATCGCCACGCTCCGCGAGTTCGTCCGCGGGCATCTGGGCGCGCATCCTGGAGACGATCTCCTCGCGGCTCAGGCCGTCCCGGCGGAGCACCCTCTCGATCCTCAGTTCCTCCTCGGCCCTCACGACGACCGTGGCTTCGAGCCGCCGGTCCATCCCCGATTCGAACACGAGCGCCGCCTCGACGATGACGTAGGGGCGCGCAGAATCCTGCGGGAGCCGGGAGAGAGCGTCGTTGAGCGTGGAAAAAACAAGGGGATGGACGATCGCGTTGAGCGAGCGGAGCTTCGAGGGGTGTCCGAAGACGATCCGGGCCAGTTCGCTCCTGCGAAGCCCGCCGTCAGGTCCGTAGATCCCTTCACCGAACTCCCGTGCAACGGCGTTCCTGACGACCGGGTTCGATTCGGTGAGCTCGCGCGCGATCCGGTCCGCGGACATCACGACGCGACCCAGGCGCTCGAAACAGAGGCACACCGCGCTCTTGCCGCTCCCGATCCCCCCTGTCACGCCCACAAGAGGGAAGGCGTTACTTGGCATAGGAAACCGAGCGGTACTCTCTGATGACGGTGACCTTGATCTGGCCCGGGTACTCCATCTCGGCCTGTATCTTTGCGGAGATGTCGTGCGCGAGCTGGTCGGCCATGGCATCGTCCACCTTGTCCTGCTCGACGACGACGCGGACCTCCCGCCCCGCCTGGATCGCGTACGTCTTGGCGACCCCCTGGAACGACTGGGCGAACGCCTCGAGCTTCTCGAGCCGCTTGATATACCCTTCCACGGATTCCCGCCGCGCGCCCGGGCGGGCGCCGCTGATCGCGTCGGCCGCCTGCACGAGCGCCGCGATGGGGGATTCCATGGGGATGTCGTCGTGGTGGGATCCGACCGCGTTGGCGACGATCGGGTGTTCCCCGTATTTCTTCGCAACCTCGTACCCCAGGAGCGCGTGCGGCCCTTCGAGCGACTTGTCGACGCACTTGCCGATGTCGTGGAAGAGCCCGGCGCGTTTCGCCAGGTTGGCGTCAAGCCGGAGTTCGCCGGCCATCATCCCCGTGAGGAACGCCACTTCGATGCTGTGCTGGAGCATGTTCTGGCCGTAGCTCGAGCGGTACTTCATCCTCCCCACGAGCCTCAGGATCTCGTTGTGCGCGCCGTGAAGCCCCAGCTCCAGGAGCGTGTTCTCGCCGATCTTCAGCACCTCCTCCTCGAGTTCGCCGCGCACCTTTTCCACGATCTCCTCGATCCGGGCCGGGTGGATCCGTCCGTCCGCGATCAGGCGCTCGAGCGAGAGCCTGGCCACCTCGCGCCGGAACGGGTCGAACGCCGAGAGGATCACGGCCTCGGGAGTGTCGTCCACGATGACGTCGACCCCGGTCGCCGCCTCGAACGCGCGGATGTTCCGTCCCTCGCGGCCGATGATACGCCCCTTCATCTCGTCGCTCTGGATGTTGAGGACGCTCACCGTCGTTTCCACCGAATGATCCGCGGCCGTCCGCTGGATCGCCTGGACGATGAGCTTCTGCGCCTCGCGCCGCGCCTCGTCGCGCGACTTGTCCCTGATATCCTTGAGCATGTGGGCGGCCTCGCTGCGGGCCTCGTTCGCCAGGTTTTCCATCAGGATCCGCTTCGCATCGTCATGCGAGAGCCCCGATGCCCGCTCCAGCCGTATGTTCTCCTCCTGGATCAGGCGCTCCAGCTCGGCCGAACGCGCCTCGAGTCCCCTGGCCTGCTCGTCGAGATTCCGCTTCAGGATCCCCTGCTCCCTCTCCTTTTTCCCCAGGAGCTCGACCTTCCTGTCGATGTTCTCCTCGCGCACCTCGATCGCCTTTTCCTGGGCCTGGAGCTTCGAGCGCTTGCTCTGGACGTCGGCGTCAAAGTCCTTTTTCTTCTGGTACCACTCGTCCTTGACTTCGAGGAGCTTCTCGCGCTTGAGTGTCTCCGCCTCCTTTTCGGCGTCGGCAAGGACCTTCCGCGCCTGCTCTCTGGCGCCGGAGATCCTGTTCTGGCCCGCACGGGAATTCAGGTACCAACCGAGGAAGAAAGCGATGCCGCAGACGAGCAGCACGATGGGGACGACGATCTGAAGTTCCATACAGCCTCCGCATGCTCAGTGGGCGCGGACAAAAAAAATCCGCACACGTCAACCGTCTCAAAGAAAAGGCACTTATGAAAGAACCCTTCCAACACAGTGGGTGCTCGCCTGGACGTCTTTTACTTCCACCCTCTCGCTCGTCCCGCTTTTCAGCGGGATGTCATCGCAAGAATCCCGCGAACAGCGGGATGAGGCATGTAATCGACGCCCACGAGTCGGGCTCCCATTATAAAAATGTTGGTTCTTTATAATGTGTGTGAGACGACTGACGGTGCGGAAAATTCCGAACGCGTCATGTACCGAGATGCAAAGAACGGCAACCGAGTGGGGGAAACGTCAGGCGTCCCGGAGAGAGTTATCCAGGAAGTTCGTGATCTTGCCGACTTCCCCTTCTACAAGAGCGGACATTGTACGGACTTTTTCCCGCTCTTTGAAGAGATCTTCTGTAATGTTCAATGCTGAAAGTACCGCCACGGTGAGCGTCGGCTGCTCGGGGAGCTTCGTATGGATGGTGTTGATCATTTCATCCACGTACGTCGCCACCCTGCGCGTAAATTCTTCGCTCTCGCCGCGGAGCGGGTACTCCGAGCCGAATATCCGTACCTTGATGCTCTTCTTGTCGGTGTTCATCTGCCGTGCAACCTGAGTCGGTCTGTCAGCCGTACACCACACACAGGACGCGCGCTCGCTGACCTCTAGAGATACGCGTCCAGTTTCGCGATCAGTTCCCTTACCCTCGCCGCGAGCAGGTCGCGCTCCCCTCCGGCGAAGTTGACACCCCCCTCCTGTGCATGCTCCGCTGCCTGTCTCCTGGCCTGGGCCGATTCCGTCCGGGCCTGCTGGATCTCCCGCTCGAGCCCGGCCACGCGTGCGAGCAACGCCTGGCGCTCCTGGCGCAGGCTGGCGATGATTTCAGCCGCACGGCGGGCGCTTTCCCAGAGGGCCTTGAGAGTGCTCTCAAGGGATCTCACGTCTCCCGGTGGAAGAGTGCTCTCGTCGACAGCTTGAGGATCCACGCTGCTGCTCACATGTGACCCCGGATCGTTAACGCATGCTTCGCAACGCGGCGCCGTGAGCGTTCTCGACGCCTGCCACCACGCGGCCGACGGCGGTCTCAATTTCAGCGTCGGTCAGCGTTCTTTCAAGCGACATGAACTCCAGCGTGAAGGCGACGCTTTTCTTCCCTCCGGGGAGCTGTTCTCCTTCGTACACATCGAACAACTCCACGGATTGGAGAAGTTCAGTCGACGATTCCCTTATTGTGGCTGCGAGGCGCTCCGCAGGAATTCCCGCGTCAACCGTGAATGCGACGTCCCGCCTTACCCTGGGGAACCGGGGGAGCGGGACAAACACCTTCCGCGCGTCCCTGCGAATGTGCTCCGTTCCGATCTCGGCAACGAACACGTTCCGCTCGAGGCCGAATTGCCCCAGCACTTCCCTTGTGACACTCCCCAGATAACCCGCGTAACTTCCTTGAATTTCAATGGCTAGCGTGTTATCAGTTAAACCATTGCTGGTAGAATAAGAAATAAACCGACTTTTGTCAAGCGCAAACTTGGCAAGGAGGAATTCGATATCTCCCTTGATATCAAAGAGATCGACCTCCCGCCTGCCGCCGCTCCAATGCACAGGCGGAGAACTCCCTGTCAGAACAAGACAAAGCCTCTCCTGTTCGAGAAAATTCTCAACGAGCTTCCTTGCCTGGCCGTTATCCACGCAGAACACGTGCCCCACCTCGAAGAGCCTGAGGTCGAAATTGCCTGCGTTGTGGTTCCTCGCCGCCGCTTCCAGGAGCCCGGGAACGAGGCTTGTCCTGAGAGCCGCCATATCCTGGTTCTGGGGATTGAGTATCCGGACGGGCGTCCCTCCTGCCAGCGCCGCCTTCTGCGGCTGCACCATGGGATTCGAAATCGCCTCCTGGTACCCCCTTCCGACCATCGCGTCCTGTATCTCCTGCTGGACCGAAGAGGCGGGGAAGGGCTGCCGGTAACTGACCGTCGCGCTCGACCCGGTTTCGATCCTGTCGTAGCCGTAAACGCGGGCGACCTCTTCGACAAGGTCGATCTCCCGCTCGACGTCGACGCGGAACGTGGGGACGCGGAACCGTACCGTATCGGCCTTTCCCCCGGCAGACTCGACGATGCCGATCAGGCCCAGGAGCCGCACGACTTCCGCCTTCTTCAGATTTGTCCCCAGGAGGCTGTTCACGCGGCTCACCCGGAGGGGGATTGTCCGTTCCCGGAACTTTTTCGGGTAGACGTCAATGAGCCCTTTCAGGAGACTCCCCCCCGCCATCTCCAGGATCATGGCGGCTGCCCTGTCGAGGGCGTACCGGAGAGCGAGCGGATCGGCGCCGCGCTCGAAACGCTGGGATGCGTCCGTGCTGATCCCGAGCGCGCGGGCGGTCTTCCTGATGCTCGAAGGATTCCAGTACGCGGCTTCGATCACGATATCG